>JAIPFN010000102.1 GCA_021736615.1 Phycisphaerae bacterium
TAATCGGAGCGGCCATGCAGCCAAACGCCATCGTCGACATGATCAATGCTATAAATTTATTGCTAACACCGAGATTGGTCAGATACGCGGCAAGCGGAACCCACCATACGGCGAACAGCATAAACTGCAGAAACATCATTACACTAAGTTTTATCCTGACGGACATTGTCATCTTTTCCATAAGTCTTACTCCAAAGAATTCATTTGTTTATATTAAAAGAATCTATTTAGCCAGTTGTATAACAGACAATGTATGGTACTCGTCATGCTTTGTATTTTTCAAACCCGGGAAAGGCCAGTCGAAATTAACAATGATCAGTTCGTCGCCGCGCATGAGAGGCTCACAAGGCTGATCGAGCAGGCCGTCGGAACCATCTGTATCGTCGTTTTCCCAGAGCAAAGTACGTTTGCCTTCCGGAGTAACCAGGTGGATTGCGTTCTTCTCGGAGTCGGTTACTATAATAACGTTGCGTTTGGCGTCATAGAAGATACCGTCAACACAAGTCAATTCAGGAACACGAACAAACGGCTTGGGATTTTTTTCTTTTGCAGTTCCGTCTTCATTGAATTCGATCTTGTACATTGCACCGTCACCGAACATACCGGTGTAAAGGTTGCCTTCGCTGTCGATGGTCATACCGTCGGCACCTGCGGGATCATTTCTGTGATTAGGAATAGTCGTGAACGTGGCGATAAGTCTTTCGTCCTGTGCGTTTGATTTGAGCTTTACAGTACCCTTATCCATTTCATCTTTGCTGATCTTGTATATGCCGCTCATGCCGGGCTTGTCGGCAAGATCAAAGAAAGTATCGCTTACAAAAACATCGTTACCCTTCCAGATAACCGCGTTGGAAAGTTTGAAACCGTCGACAGCAACTTCGGTGCGAACGGCCTTGCCGTCTTCGATAACGATACGGAGCAGTCTTGACTTATGATCCTTGTCTGTAAAGTACTGATTGTCGGCGACATATATATTGCCGTCCGGACCGAAATCCAAACCCATAGGACGGGCATGCGTGCTGCCGCCCTGGGGAGGGATGGTGTAGAACAATTCGGCCTTGTTATCCTTACCGATCTTCATGAGTTTGCCGACATTTTTCTCATTGAGGAAGTTCGGACAGGCAAGGATAATACTGCCGTCCGGCGCCATCGTCATGGCATCGGGAGTATCACAGGTTTGATCGAGGGACAAAAACAGTTTTGGTTCAACGCTTGGTGCTGCCCCTTCTTTAGGTTCGCAGCCGCCCATAAAACATACAGCTGCAACTGTCAAAAATATTACTGCCATGGCTGATACATTTCGCTTCTTCATTGCATTCTCCTAAAAATAAAAGTTATTAAACATAATTAACTTAACAAAGATAACCTGCAATCAACAATAAATCAAAATATTTTTACGATTTGCCCAAATTAGTTAAGTAAAGACAAATCAAGATTTATCTGCCTGCTGTGCCGTTAAATCTCTACCCATAAAGTCTTCATTCTGCGCGTGATATGACTATGGATTCAAAATTTTCAGGCAAAGCAGACTCGACATTCTTTGATATATTTTTATTGTTGCTTCGTAACTTAACTTTTCGTATAATACAATATTCAAATATAAATTATTATTAGGAGAATTCCTGATGTGCGAAGGTTGTGGTTGCGGAAGCGAAAAGTCGTTCGAAGATGAAGTTGCAGAAGTCATTCAGTCAATAAGACCCATGCTGCAAAACGACGGCGGAGACATCGAACTGGTCAATATCGACGAAGACAAAACTGTCAATGTACGCCTGCAGGGAGCCTGCAAGGGCTGTCCCGGTGCGGCAATGACACTTAAGATGGGCGTTGAAAGACTCCTGAAGGAACGCATACCGGAAGTAAAAGAAGTTATCGCGGTTCAGTAAAACCGCCCGCATACGCCCTGGCAACTTTTAGGTGGTACCATAGGTATCTTTGCGCGCAGCAACGTAATTCAGGAGGAATTTCTTCCGCATTTAACTAGTAGCATGCCCTGTTATGGCAAAACTTAAGGTTATCTATGGTTTTTACGAGCTTTATATATCTTTATTTTTTTGCCGGTGTCTTTGCCGGTTACTGGCTGCTGAAAAGAAAAAGCCTCCAGAATGCCTTTCTGCTGATTTGCAGCTACGTGTTCTATGGGTACATTCATCCCTGGTTTTGTATACTGATCGCAATGTCGACGATTGTTGATTATTTCTGCGGCCTCGGGATGAGCAGATTCGCCGCACGCAAAAAACTCTTCCTTATAATCAGCCTTATCTGCAATCTTGGGATGCTTGGATTTTTTAAGTATTTCAATTTCTTCGCTGACAGCATCCATCAGGCGACAACAGCAATGGGATTGACCCTGTCTCCTGTTACACTAAAAATATTTCTACCGGTCGGGATATCGTTCTACACTTTTCAGACGCTCAGCTATACCATCGACATTTATCGGGGGACACTGAAACCTCGTAAAAACTTTGTCGACTTTGCCTTATTCGTCTCCTTCTTCCCCCAGCTGGTGGCCGGCCCCATCGAAAGAGCCTCCAGACTTCTGCCCCAGGTAGAGAACAACCGTGCCTGGGACACAGAGAAATTTCTTTCAGCATGGCCGCTGCTGATTAGAGGGTATTTGAAAAAACTTGTCATTGCCGACAATGTCGCGATCTATGTCAACCAGATATTCATGCTTGAAAAACCGACGATGCTTTTGCTTTTGGCGGGAACACTGGCTTTTGCAATTCAGATCTATGCGGACTTTTCAGCTTATACGGACATCGCGAGGGCATCTGCCAGGCTGCTCGGTTTTGACCTGATGCGAAACTTCCGCTCGCCATACCTGGCGATATCGCCTTCGGATTTCTGGAGACGATGGCACATATCCTTCTCATCATGGATAAGGGATTATCTCTACATACCGCTGGGCGGATCAAGAGTTACTACCAGATTCAAACTCGCGTTGGTACTGCTCGTATCGCTGGGACTGAGCGGCCTTTGGCACGGAGCGTCGTGGAACTTTGTCGCATGGGGAATTTACCACGCGATATTGCTTTTCGCATACCGCAGTTTAGGGCTTGCCGGAAGGTGGCAGCCGAAAACCAAAAATAGAAAATTTTCCGCCTGCTTTATTATGTTCATGTTCACTCTCGTCGGTTGGGCAATTTTCAGAACTTCGAGTATGTCATGGCTTTTGTCAGTCTTTACAAATCAACCGAGCCTGGGTTTTTCCGGCCAGCCGCTTATCGCCGCAACTGTCATACTCTTTTCGGTAATGTTTTATTCACTGCCACTGTTTGCTTTAATGCTGATAGACAGGGTGACCCCAAACAACAAACTCATCCATGCCTTCGTCTATGGCCTGGCTATCGTAGCTATTACAGTTTTATTCCGTGACAGCGCGCAGGACTTTATATACTTCCAATTCTAATTGTAAGCTAAGGAATTGAAATATGAAATCTATACTAAGTTTACTAATTGTCGTTGCAGTCTTCATTGCAGCCAATCTGATCTCAGGGTCTGGGAAGGCCCCGCTGGTTGACCATTCCAAAAAACCTGTCGGCAATTACGCACTGAGAAAACGTTTCGAAAAAACATTCAGAGAGTACAAGCCGCAAATAGTTCTGATGGGTAACTCGATGCTTACCGAAAGTGTTGATCCAAAGGCTTTTACATACCATGTTAAAAAAAGGGCTTTGCGTTTTTCAAGAGGCGGGTCAGCAACGGCATGGTGGTACCTTGGCCTTAAAAACATAATAGCCGAAAGCCCGACTAAACCGAATGTAGTCACCGTCTTTTTCCGTGACGACTTCCTGACAAAACCGGGTTACCGCGTCACTGACACATACAAATTGTCTGTCAACGACTTTTGCAATGAACATGAACCGCTTCTCGACCGCCTGGCCTATCTTAACGGGATGGATCAACCCACATATCTGCTAAATAAATATTGCCCACTGTACCGGCAAAAAGATAATATTAGAAATGACATTGATTCGTTTATCAAAAACACCTGCGTTGCTAATTTGCTTGGCAGCGGTACGGCAAAGATAGATAAAGCTACGGCAAATGTTTTTAATAGAAAGAACATGAATCCGGAACTTATGACCGCCAGGCAGGAAGCCGCCGAATCAAGTACCTCAAAGGAGAAAGCAAACTTTGAAAGCTTACTGAGCAAATCATTCCTTCCGCATATGATAGACATTGCCGAAACAAACGGCATTCACCTGGTTTTTGTAAGAGTAAAAAGAAGACGAGATATAACTCCCAACGCACAGCCTGAATTCATTAAGAGCTACATGAAACACCTTAGGACATATTTGACTTCTAAAGATATTGAGTTGATCGACTTCACTGATGACCGAAATCTAAAACTCGAGCATTATGCCGAAGGAGACCATCTTAACAGAACAAAAGGGATGCCTCTGTTTACGAAAATGGTCGCAAATGAACTCATGCCGATCATTCAAAAGCATTGCGAATAACCGGTTTGTCGCAAATCTTAAAAAAACTTAAGCGAGATGAGCTGAGACCTTTTCGGTATCCGGCGACTCGATCACTCCTCTTTCGGTGATGATAGCAGCGATATTTTTTGCTTCTGTGACATCGAATGCCGGATTGAAAACTTTTATACCCTCCGGAGCGACATTAGTTCCTCCAAAAGAAGTTACTTCCGTCGGGTCCCTTTCTTCTATTGGTATTTCGTCGCCGGTTTTTATGTTAAGGTCGAAAGTGCTCGAAGGAGCGGCGATATAAAAGGGTACGCCGAATTCTTTGGCGAGGATGCTCAGCGTACAGGTTCCGATCTTGTTTGCCGTGTCACCGTTTGCCGCGATCCTGTCGGCTCCGGTTATCACAGCCGACACCTTTCCTTCTTTCATTACAGTCGCGGCCATATTGTCGCAGATGAGTGTTACGTCGACACCGGCCTGTGTTAGTTCCCATGCGGTCAGCCTGCCGCCCTGAAGGAGCGGGCGAGTTTCGTCAGCGTATACTTTAAATTTCCTGCCAAGCCTGTGCGCCTCGTACATCGGCGAAAGAGCTGTCCCCTGCCCGGCTGTTGCCAGAGCGCCGGCGTTGCAATGAGTCAGAACACCGGAATTTTCTTTTATGAATTTTTCTCCGTTGACGCCTATCGCTTTGCACATTTCCTTATCTTCGCGGCAAATAGCGTACGCCTCTTCAAGCAGGGCTTGCAAGAATTCTTCGACACCGGCAGCAGTGTTTTCAGAGACAAAACGCACCGCACGATCTTTCATTCGGTCAAGAGCCCAGAAAAGATTTACAGCCGTCGGGCGGGAGGTTGCCAGATATGCGGTGTTTTTTTCGAGATGTTCAAGTGCATAATCTAAACTGGAATCTGACGCTATACTTTGCATCGCGACACAAATACCATACCCGGCTGCGACGCCAATAGCCGGTGCCCCGCGAACTGCAAGGGTTTTTATTGCATCCCATACTTCTTGAACTGTTTTGCACTGAAGCTTTTCAAACCTGCCCGGCAAAATTCGCTGATCGATAAGTTCGAGGCAGCCGTTTGTCCCGCCAATCCATTGAAGCGTTTCAAATTCCATCTGTTTCTCCTGTCCCAATATATGTGTTTATCGCTTTTGTTTTCATTCCTGCGATTTAGATTCTTGCACTTTTTCCGCTTCTAATTTTTCTCTCAAATATTGTGCGGTATAACTGTTTCGTTTTTTCGATATCTCTTCGGGTGAACCGGAGGCAATTACCTCTCCGCCGCCGTCGCCGCCTTCCGGACCCATATCTATTATATAGTCCGCCATTTTTATTACGTCCAGGTTGTGCTCGATGACGATCACCGTGTTGCCGAGATCACAAAGGCGGCGAAGGACATTCATCAGGTTGTGGATATCTGCAAAATGCAAACCCGTTGTCGGCTCGTCTAGAATATACATCGTATGCCCTGTGCCGGGTTTGCCAAGTTCGGAGGCAAGCTTTACACGCTGAGCCTCACCGCCCGACATCGTCGTCGAAGGCTGACCAAGTTCCATATACCCCAGCCCGACGTCGCATAAAGCTTTCAATAGGCGAACGACTTTCGGGAAATTCGCAAAGAACTCTTTCGCTTCGTCAATACGCATCTTAAGAACGTCAGCGATATTTTTACCTTTATAATTAACCTGAAGCGTCTCAGGATTGTAACGCGTACCTTTGCATTCCTGACAGACAACATAAACATCCGGAAGAAAATGCATCTCGATCTTTTTTGTACCCTGCCCCTGGCAATGCTCGCACCTGCCGCCCTTGACATTAAAACTGAATCGTCCGGGTTTATAACCTCGAATTTTTGCCTCGCGTGTAATCGCAAACAACTGCCTTATAAGATCGAACACGCCGGTATACGTCGCCGGATTACTCCTCGGCGTTTTGCCGATAGGTGACTGATCGATCTCTATTATTTTGTCGATATGTGAAATACCGAGTAAACTCTTATGTTTGCCTGGACGGTCCTTAGAACCATATATACGCCGTTTCAAAGCCTTATGCAATATCTCAGTAACGAGCGTGCTCTTGCCAGAACCGGAAACACCGGTTACGCAGGTAAAGACGCCGATAGGAAATTTAACGTCGATACATTTCAGGTTGTTCTCTTCGGCTTGCTTGACTTCAACGCAGTTTCGAAGATTATATTTTCTACGCTTAAGCGGAAGCTCAATTCTATTTGTCCCGCTCAAATATTTCCCTGTGATCGATCTTTTGCAATCGCATACATCCTGGTAGGAACCTGCGACAACAACCTCGCCGCCGTGCTTGCCGGCGTACGGGCCAATATCAATTATATAATCGGCGCTTTGCATCACGTCCTCGTCATGCTCAACAACTATCACGGTGTTTCCGATATCGCGAAGGGTTTTTAATATTTCAAGAAGCCTGTCATTATCGCGCCGGTGAAGACCTATCGTCGGTTCGTCAAGAACATAACAGCAGCCGACAAGCCCGCTGCCGACCTGCGTGGCAAGCCGAATACGCTGAGCCTCACCGCCGGACATTGTGCGGCTGGTGCGATCAAGTGTTAAATACCCCAGGCCTACATCGATCATAAACTTAAGCCTTGCGCGAATCTCTTTTAGAGGTTCAGCGGCGATAAGCTGACGCTCCTGGTCAAACTCAATGCCGTTAAAGAATTCAAAGGCTGTTTCAATACTCATCGCCGTTATTTCGCTAAGATTCTTATCGCCGATGGTCACTGCAATTGCTTCCGGCCGAAGCCTGGCCCCGTTACACGCCGGACACGACTGCTCTGAAAGATAATTGTGCAGCCTTGACTTGACATATTCGCTGGTCGTCGTCTCCCACCGCCTGCTCAAGTTAGGGATCACACCTTCAAATGTTACGCCGTATTTATTTATGTCCAGTTCCGTCGTTCCGTAAAGCAATATCTTTCGGACACGTGCTGGAATATTCGAGTACGGAGTTTCTTTAGCGATCTCGAAATTTTTGCAGAATCGCTTGATCATCCGGTTGTAATAAATATTCATTCGCTTACCGCCCTTTCGCCAGGCGTCAATCGCGCCATGTTCAAGGGCAAGGTTTTTATCGGCAATGATAAGATCGGGATCAAACTCAAGCATAGTCCCCAAACCGTCGCAGGTGCGGCACGCGCCATACGGACTGTTAAAACTGAACAGCCGCGGCGAAAGTTCGTCGAGCGAGGCCTCGGGATGTTTTGTGCACGCGAATTTTTCGCTGTATAAAACTTCCTGCCAGTCCGGACCTTCATCAGGCTTTTGAAGCAAAACAAAAACAGAACCGTCAGAAAGTTTCAAAGCAGTCTCTATCGAATCGGCAAGGCGAACCCGGATTGAGTCTTTTATTATAAGCCGGTCAACAACCGCTGCGATATCGTGCTTTTTTGTCTTGGTCAGCGGCGGTACATTCTTAACATCTAAAATCTCACCGTCAACACGAACCCTGACGAAACCTTCTCGCATTACCTTTATGAAAACTTCCTTATGCTCACCCTTTTGCCCGCGTATCAGCGGAGCACAAACCTGCAGCTTCGTGCCGACAGGATTACTCAAAATCGAATCGACGATCTGCGTGGAATGCTGACTGGTAATCGGCTCACCGCAGATCCAGCAGTGAGGAACGCCGGCCCGGGCAAAAAGTACTCGGCAGTAATCGTAAATTTCAGTGGTGGTCGCAACGGTCGACCGCGGGTTACTCGAACCGCTCCTCTGTTCGATAGCGATCGTCGGAGGAAGTCCTTCAATGTGTTCGACCTGCGGCTTTTGCATCTGGTTAAGAAACTGGCGGGCATAGGCGCTTAGCGATTCTATATATTTCCGCTGCCCCTCGGCGTAGATAGTATCAAAGGCCAGCGAACTCTTGCCTGACCCGCTTATGCCGGTAATCACAACCATCTTATCGCGCGGGATATCAACGGCGATATCCTTGAGGTTATGCTCGCAAGCCCCGGTTATCCTGATAAATCTATCTGATTTTTCCAACCCGTAAACCGCCAATTCAAAATAGTAAACAAATACAAGGCACTAGTACACTTAGTACTATAGGCACATACCAAACCACCCATTTTAGCAAATCGACAATTAAATTGAAAGAAATAATTAAAATTGAGCAAATATTAACACCTAAGCCCCAAAAATCCCACCCGATTAACCTATCATATGCAATAGACTTTTCAGCGAAAACGTTGTATAATACAAGTTTACCTATATTAATATGTTTCTTCAGGAGTACACAATGAAAAGAGCGATGCTTAAAAAAACAGCCATTTTAGCCTTATTTCTTTCAACAATCCTTCTATCCAGCCTGAATGCGGCCAATATCCCAACAAAAGGAGCCAGAAACACCGACAAACTCAACTTTGTTTTTGTCCTGATCGACGATATGGGCTGGACGGACCTTGGGTGTTTTGGCAGCACATTTTACGAAACACCCAACATCGACCGACTTTGTGCCGACGGTATGAAATTCACCAACGCCTACGCGGCATGTTCGGTATGCTCGCCGACCCGGGCATCCATCATGACCGGCAAATACCCGGCCCGGATCGACCTTACAAATTATATCGGCGGAGGCGCCAGGGGCAAACTGCTGCCTGCTGAATATAAAAAGCAAATGGAATCCGAGGAAATTACCCTCGCCGAAGCTTTCAAAGAGAATGGTTATACGACTTTTTTCACCGGCAAATGGCACCTTGGCAGAGACCCCCAATACTGGCCCGAAAACCAAGGGTTTGATATCAATAAAGGCGGCTGGCGAGCCGGGGCACCGTCTTACAGTTATAAAAACAAAGAAGGTAAAACCGTAGGAACCGATAAGAAATTTACAGGCGGATACTTCACACCATACGATAACCCGCGTCTGGAAAACGGACCTGAGGGCGAATACCTTACCGACCGTCTGACAGATGAATCGGTAAAATTCCTTGAAGAACATAAAGACGAACCGTTTTTGCTCTACCTTTCTCACTATGCGGTTCACAATCCCCAGCAGGCCAAAAAAGAATATATCGAAAAATACGAAAAGAAACTTGCTAAGATGAAAAAAACCGAAGGTCCGGAGTTTGAACCTGAGCATCAAAATAAAAATCGACTGATACAAAATCAACCCATCTATGCGGCGATGATCCAAAGCGTCGACGACAGTATCGGACGATTGGTTGATAAACTCAAAGAGCTTGCCCTGGAAAAAAACACCGCCGTAATTTTCATGAGCGACAACGGCGGACTTTCCACTTCCGAAGGAATGCCCACTTCCAACCTGCCGCTGCGGGCCGGTAAGGGATGGGCGTACGAAGGAGGAGTTCGCGAACCGGTATTCGTTAAGTGGCCCGGTGTTACAAAACCCGGCAGTGTCTGCGATGAGCCGATAATAAGCAACGACTTTTACCCGACTATGCTAGACATGGCGTCTTTGCCGCTAAAACCAGAACAGCATGTAGACGGTATTAGTTTTGCATCTTTACTTAAAGGTAAAAAAAATCTCGACCGTGACGCTCTTTACTGGCACTACCCGCATTACAGCAATCAGGGTGACACACCGTCATCATCAATACGCATGGGCGACTACAAATATATTGAACATTACGAGAAAGACTCCATCGCCGAACTTTATAACCTCAAAGACGATCTAGGTGAACGTAACAACCTTGCAAAGAAAATGCCGGGCAAAGTAAAAGAACTAAAGGCAATGCTTGACAAATGGCTTAAAAGCGTCGATGCAAAAATGCCAAAGCCAAACCCGAACTACACACCCCGCAAAAAAAGAAATTGAAAGGTACATAATAATGAAACGTCGTGATTTTTTGAAAAACCTGGCAATAACCGCTGCCGCAGCCTGCGCAGCCCCTAAGGCATTTGCCGTTAAAAACCAATCCAAAAAAACAAACATTATATACATCATCGCCGATGACCTAGGTTACGGCGACCTTGGATGCTACGGCCAGAAGATCGTAAAGACTCCAAACCTTGACAAGATCCGCGAAGAAGGAATGAAATTCACCCAGCACTATTCCGGTTCAACCGTCTGCGCACCTTCGCGATGCGTATTGATGACCGGCGTCCATACCGGCCACGCACAGGTCAGAGGAAACCGGGAAGCCAAGCCGGAAGGCCAATCTCCAATGGAAGCGGGCACTGTGACAATCCCTACATTACTAAAGCAAGCCGGTTACACATCAGGCATGTTCGGAAAGTGGGGATTAGGTGCTCCCGGATCGGTCAGCGACCCTGCATTGTTCTTCGATGAATTCTACGGTTACAACTGCCAGAGAGAGGCGCATACATTCTATCCGAATCATCTCTGGCACAATGACAAAAAGGTTCCTCTCGACGGTAAGACGTATTCGCACGATCTGATAATGAAAAATGCTATTGATTTCGTAAAAACTAACAAAGATAAACCATTCCTCTGCTATATGCCGATAACCATTCCGCACGCGGCGATGCATGCACCGAAGGACTTGCACGACAAATACCGCAAACAATTCCCGCAGTTTGAAGACAAGATCGGCAAATACTCCGGACCAAAAGTGCAAAACCCAATCGCTGCCTTCGCCGCAATGATCGAACACATGGATTCCGGAATCGGTAAACTGATGGACACTCTCAAGCAGCTCGGTATCGACGACAATACAATCGTAATGTTCACAAGCGACAACGGACCGCACCTCGAAGGCGGACACGATCCGAGATTCTTCGACAGCAACGGCCCGCTCAGGGGCTTTAAACGCGATCTTTACGAGGGGGGAATACGCGTACCGATGATCGCACGCTGGCCGGGCAAAATTAAACCGAACACCCAAACCGATCACATCTCGGCATTCTGGGATGTCCTGCCGACCTTGTGCGAGATCGCAAATATCGAACCGTTAAAAAATATCGACGGGATTTCATTCTTACCGACGATGCTCGGCGAAAAACAAAAACAGCACGAATACCTGTACTGGGAATTCCACGAACAAGGAGGCAGACAAGCCGTACGAGTCGGCAAATGGAAAGGCGTGCGGCTAAAAGTCTTTTCTAACCCGAATGCCCCGATAGAACTCTACAACCTCGAAACAGACATTGGCGAGGAAACTGACATCGCTGACAAACACCCGGAAATAATCGCAAAGATGAATAAGATCATGAAAGAAGCAAGGATACACAACAGCAACTGGCCATTCGACGGGACACCAAAGAAGAAAAAAAGTAAGGCTTAATAAAATCGCGCGAGCGCAAGCTCGCCGATATAACCGTACAATTTCAATTGTGCGTATTATAGCTTGAAAGCCCAATATGGAAGTAAAAAAACTTCACGAATGGGACATAGCATACAAAAAGGCCAGGAGCTTTCAAGAGTACCTGGCCCTATTATTTTGGTTTAAACTATTAAGAAAACTTGAATCAAGTAGTTAGTTACCAGCTAAAGAACTACTCCCATGAATGCTCTTTGATTGCCTCGAGGATCATTGCTGCGCACTGTAATGCCTGCAATCCTTCTTCACCCGTTACTTCCGGACGTGCGTCATGACTGGCAACGGCTTGGAGAAATGATTCCTGCTCAACCCGAAGCGGTTCGCGATCGTCGATGTCAAGCTGTTCGATATTCAAAAGGTCCGGCCAGTTGACCGTACCAAAATCAAAATCGTTAGCGTCCTGATGCTCCTTGATCCACTTAACGACATCAACGTTAGGAGCGGTCTTGATAACCATGCCTTCCTTTTTGAAATAGTCCAGGCTCAGATACGCCTGCTTGCTGAAAACTCGAACCTTACGTTCGGTCTTCATAGCAAGCCTCGACGCGGTAATATTGGCGACGCAGCCGTTCTCAAAAAATACGCGAGCATTGCAAATATCTTCGTGTTCGCCGATAACATTAACGCCGACCGCGTCAACCTTCTTGATCTTACTGCCGGCAAGCGACAGAACGATGTCAATATCATGGATCATGACATCAAGCACAACACCGATATCGGTCGATCTGAATGGATAAGGACTGATGCGGTTTGCCTCGATAAACTTCGCCTCGATGTCAAGCCGCTTCATAGCCTGCGAAACAGGATTGCAACGTTCGGAGTGACCGACGGCAACGACGACATTATGCTTTTTAGCAAGGTCGACGATCTTCTGGCCCTCTTCGACACTAGCTGCCAAAGGTTTTTCGATCATCACGGCAATACCGTTTTCGATGAATTGTTTCGCAAGTTCATAATGATATATCGTAGGTGCCGAAATTGTAACCGCGTCAACATTGCCGATCATCTCATCGACGGATTCAAAAACCTGGCACCCGAAATCGCCGCCGATCTTCTTTGCCGATTCGGCAACGGGATCATAAACGCCGACAAAATCACAATTGTCCAGGCTGTTGTAAACCTTAGCATGTATCCCACCCATCTTGCCTGCACCGACAATCGCCGTACGAATCTTATCTGACATCTTTTCTCCCAATAAAATTAAATAGCCTCGGCCTCAGGCCGAAACCAAAATTCGTAATTAGTAATTTGTAATTCGTAATTCCAAACTGGCCGACAGGTCAGTTTGATCAGCTATCTGTATAATTCCAGATGCCTTCCGAAGCGATGTTCGTTGCTTCGTTTGATCGAATCGACCATATACCGAACATTCTCATCGAGATCTTTATCGGCGGCCAAAGCTTCTACTCTGTCCATAAATACACCCTCATCACTTTTGTAAATCCGCTTGAAAGCCTTCATAATATTTTTCTGCTGCTCGGCGTTATAACCGGCGCGGTCAAGCCCGCGCTTATTGATACTTCTAACTTCCGGCGGGTAGTGACCGCTGATCATTACAAACGGAGCAACGTCATGATTGATACCGGAAAGACCGGCAGCGTAACTCCATCTGCCTATCGTAACAAACTGGTGGACAAGCACTACACCGGCAAACCAAACGCCTGATTCAACTTTGCAGTGACCGCTAAGCTGCGTGTAGTTACTCATAACAATATCGTCTTCGAGAATACAGTCGTGACCGTTATGCATACCGATCATAAGAAGATTGTTACTGCCGATCTCGGTGGTCTTATCAGGATACATACTCGGGTGAATAGTAACCATTTCACGGATTGTGTTATTGTCGCCGATTATCAGCTTACCGAATTGGCCGTCGGGCTTTAGCCCCAACAATTGCGGCGCACGACCGATTACGGAGTTGGCATAAAAACAGTTGCCTTCACCGATCACTACATCTTTGCCGACGGTTACATTTGCGTCAAGGATGGTGCCGTCTCCGATAACGGTCCCTTCGTCAATAACACAGTTTGGGCCGACCACGACGTCGTTGCCTAATTCGGCTTTTGCGTCAATCACGGCACTAGGATGAATCTTGCTGCTCATAAAACTTCTCGAAGCCTCCAATCATAAAACAATTGTTATAGCTCTAATTAATATTTCTATTTATAATTTTAATTTTTACCAATCGCTATTGAGCGAAGCAAAATCCGCCGAAGGCAGGCTTATTGCTATTAAATAACCTCATCGTCGACAAGCATAAACTTGAGGATAGCCTCGGCGGCAACCTCTTCACCGACCATTGCCTTGCACTTACACATCGCACTTCTTCCGCGAATCTTTACTGCCTCGGCATGCAATATAAGCTGATCGCCGGGGACTACGGACCTGCGAATTTTAACCTTGTCCATCGTCAGCAAAACCGCAAGCTTACCGGTATGCTCGAGCTTCTGGGCAAACAACAAACCCGAAACCTGTGCAAGTGCCTCGATGATCAGAACGCCCGGCATTATCGGTGTTCCGGGAAAATGTCCCTGGAAAAACTGCTCGTTAAACGTTACGTTTTTAATTCCGCGAATACGCTTGTCGCCAACGATCTCGACAACTTTATCGACCAGCAGGAAAGGATACCTGTGCGGCAGAATTCTCTGTATCTTACGTATATCAAGAAGTGTCTCGTTGCCTGTCACTTTTTTGTCGTCGGCCTTCTTAGCCATCTTGACAAGGCACCTTGCAAGTTTCTGATTGAGTGAATGCCCGCTCTTATACGCGACGACCCTGCCGATAACCGGCCTGCCCACAAGCATAAGATCACCGATAAGATCGACGATCTTGTGACGAACACACTCGTCGGCAAACCGAAAACTGTTTTTGATCGGACCGTCGGAATTGATCACCAGGATTTCTTTGGGAGTAAGGTGGGTACCTATTCCCTGAGCCTGCATCTGCCTGGCTTCGGCTTCGAGACAAAAAGTTCTCGCCGTAGACAGTTCCCGCCCAAAGTACCCCGTCGAAAGAGAGCAGCTATAGAGCTGCCTGCCGATTCCCGTATGCTGCGTATAGTCAAGGTCGTATGTAATATTCAAACAGTCAGATTCGTACGGCAGGGCATAGATAGAACTGTCTCCTTCGCTAAGACTAACAGTCTCGGTTATAACAAGCTCTTTTCTGTCGGCCTGCTGCTCGACAAGACCGGCCTTGCTAAGCACCTTAAAATATTCATCGCAGCTTCCGTCAAGACCCGGCAGCTCGCCGCCGTCTATCTCGATCTCCAGGTTGTCAATCTCCAGTGCGCTGATCGCAGCAAGACAGTGTTCCGGTGTTTCGATACTTACCGAACCGCTCTTCAATGCGCTGCGCCTGTCCCGCTCGGCAATATTTTCGGTGAGCGCAGGTATCGTAACAGGCTCGGCAAGATCGGTGCGTACAAAAACTATACCCGTGTCCACCTGGCCGCCGCGAAAGACAACCTTAACGTCCTTACCGCTAAAGAGTCCTTTTCCGGCAATCTTTGCTTCGCTCTTAATTGTTTTTTGAAGCTTCAAGATCCTGCACCCTTTTAACAAGTTCTTTCATTTGTTTAGCCATCTTCGGCAATCGCTGGACATGAGCCAGGTTCCGCAGGTGTCCTTGCATATCCCGCCCGGGAGTACCCGAAACTATCATTCCGTCCGGGATATCTTTCAAAGCTGTCGCCCGAACAGTAACTACAACACCATCGCCAAGTGTTACGTTATCGCCAACAGCGGCATCACCGGCCAATACGACACCATCGCCGAGAACACTGCTTCCGGCAATACCCGACCGGCCTGCCAGAAGGCAGCACCTGCCAATAATAACATTATGCGCAACCATCACAAAATTATCGATCTTCGTTCCCGCACCGATCATAGTATTTCCAAACTTAGCACGATCTACGGCACTGTTAGCCCCGATCTCAACGCAGTCACCAATAATAACCCCGCCGTTATGAGGAATAAGCTTGTGCTGACCGTCGATAAACGAATAACCAAACCCGCACGCACCGATTGTCGTATTTGCCTGGATAATACAATTATTGCCGATCACACAATTGCGGTAAATAACAACATTCGCATCGATCCGGGTATTATTGCCGATCACAACATTTTCACCAATGCTGCACCCCGACGTGATCACACTTCCATTTCCGACCGACACATTTCGACCGACAACTGCCAGGGGTCCGATGCTGACATTGTCGCCGATTTCAACACTCTCATCGATAACCGCACTGGGGTGAACCCCGGGGTCAACTGTTATTTCCCGGGCAAAAAGACTTAGCACTTCGATCAAAGCTTTGTCAACATTTTTGACGATCAACTCAAAACCGTCGAACCCGTCAATCTTGCTTTTACAAATTATAGCAGAAGCCTTCGACTCCAAAGCCTTCGCTGCCATTTTGTCTTTTGATACAAATGATATTTCACCCGGGCAGGCTTCGGCCAGAGAATTCACACCGCAAATCTCTTCGCTCCCATGACCGGATACTTCGGCGCCCAAAAGTTCAGCGAGCTTACTTATAGCAAATGTCTTTTTGTCAGTACTCATATAATTAACCTGGCATTATTCTAAGGTCTTATTTGACGGCATCCCAGGCTTCAAGTACCGCATCTGTTATATCGATCTCTGTAGCATAATACACAACCCTTGCGCTATCCTGATCGAGTACCAAATCATAACCTTCGGCTTTTGCGATTTTTTGCACTTCATTGGCGATAGAAAGAAAGGAAATATCGACCCATCTTTGCTGCTGCGCGGGTATTGCCTGCTGATAATATTTCTGTTTCACTTCAAGAAGCGTTTCTTTTTCCAGTATTGAGTTTCCAAGTTTTGCATACTCATCACTGATGGGCTTAAGAAGTTTAAGAGCTCCCCTTGAAGCATCTATTTCATTTTTAATTTCTTGAAGTTCATTATTCGCCTTCTCGGTGTAAGCCTTATACTTGGCGTCATACTCTTTTTTCTTTTTGCTTTCCACGATAACTTTTTGCATGTTGACAACAGCTACCTTCGTCGGGGCAATATCTTTACCGCTCTTGGCAATACCTTGCTTATTCAAGACGCAAAAACACCCCAGCACACTCAGCAAAATTACAATAATAAAATTCCTGGACTTCATTTCTTTCTCCAAAATTAAGTTCAAAGTTTTAATTTACATTTTTCTTAACTAACTCAAACTGACCTTAGACTAGAACAAGGCACCAACCGTAAAACTGAATATCCTGGTTTCATCCTGGTCTTCTTTTGTAACCGGAGCGGCCAACTCAAACCTCATCGGAACCGGACCGAACCACTGCGGCAGCAGAATCTGTATACCCGTACCGACCGAACTTCGCACCTTGCCGGTTTCGATAGCACCTGCGTCGACAAAGAACAGCCACGAAAGAACTTCCGTCGTAATCGGAATAGCGACCTCTGTATTACCGGTAATGATCCACTTACTACCGATCGGATCTTTATACCTGTTGGTCCCATCTGTAGAAAGTCCTCTTGGACTGACCCCGCGATAATCAAAACCGCGAATCGAACCGGTACCGCCGGCATAGAACTTCTCGAACACAGGGGCGTCACCGACAATCGAGCCGGCCTGCAGCTTGGTCTCAAGAACAGTTTTTCGTCCGCCGAGGTCTTCATATAAAGTCCTGTACCATCTCTGAGTAGCGTTTAGAACACCGAATGTAAAATCGCCGCCGACCTGTTCGTAACCTGCGGTAAAATTATACCCTTTGCTCGGAAGGAACCGGCTGTCGGTAGTATCCCGCCTGATATAAAGCCTGGCACCATACAAACTATTGCCGCCTTTAACATCTTTTACTTCTATCGGCGCGTCAGTGTCAATATCGGAAACATCGACATTTTCAGCCCTGAACGAGATACCTCTTCGCCAGTCGTCACGGTATCTCTTCTCC
The DNA here is from genome assembly GCA_021736615.1 of Phycisphaerae bacterium. Next base: position 17,638 of record JAIPFN010000102.1, read on the forward strand.
AGACCTATATAACCCTTGGTCCTATTTTCGTCATAAGATTCCTGCGCCCTCTCAAAACTCGAAGCAATCGTATCCAGAGAAACCGGTTTGTCATACAGGTAAGGCTCCGTAAAACTAATCGAATAAGAACTCTGCCGCGTTCCGGGATTGAGCGATATTCTCATTCTCTGCCCTGCACCTTTAAAAGCCTGGCCCGAAATAAATTCGCTAAAACTTTCAGGAGTATCGAAGATGTCAAAATTACGCTGGTCCAAAACAACCTGACCGATAAGACCGCTGTTACTGGCTACACCGGCACCAAGCATTATCGAACCGGTCTGTGCTTCCGATATATTAACCTGCGCGTCACGCTTACCCGGAGTTCCATCGCTGGGCTTGGCACTGATAACCGCCGACTCGGTCATAACTTTTCGCTGCACGAATTTTTCCAATTCACCGGACCCGTCACCGCGAGCCATATCGGCATTGTACCATTCACCCGGAATAAAGTCTTCCTCTTCAAGAACACGACGAACAACTTTACCGTGAACTTCCTCGTTACCGGTTATCGATATTTTACCGATCCTGAAACGCTCGCCTTCGCTAACATCAAAAACCACCGAAAGTGATTTGCCCGTATCGGAGAACATCCTGCGATGCTCGACCGACGCATCCACAAAACCTGCTTCTAGATAACGGTTCAGCATTTTACCGGCATCGAAGTCGCCGTATTCCTTACTGTAAATACCGCCTGTTTCCAAACGCATATTTTCGGTCAAAACCGAATTGTCAAAAAATTCATTGCCGTTTATACTGATCTCACTGATATAATATACGCCCCCTTCAACGATCGTAAAAACAAGCGATACGCTTTTGCGGTTCTCTGCAAACTCCGGCTCGACAGAAACCTTAACATTAAGGAAGCCTCTTTTCTGGTAGACCTTTTCAAGTAACACCACATCTTCGGCGACTACATCGGCGTTGTAAAAACCGGACCAGAAAATATATTTCCGTTTCTTGGTATCAATTGCCTTTGCAAGTTCTTTGCCCGACAAACTTTCGTTACCGGCAAAAGTAATTTTCTTGATCTTAACCCGGCGACCCTCAGTAATACTATAGACCACCTCGCCTTTTTCAAGTCCGTCGGCGTCCAACTCGATCTTTACATCGGCAAAACCTTTCTCGTGATAAAGATCAAGGAGCGACTTAACACTATTTCTGACAATGAAAAGGTCCAGGTAATCGCCTTTTTTCAGCGATGTTTTGTTTCTGAGTTTTCCATCCTTAAAAGCTTTATTACCATTGAAATTCAGCGACCTGATCAGATTTTTTTCTATGATGACATATGTCAGTTTTACGGTATCGTCAATGACTTCAGTATTAAAGTAAGCATATTTAACACCGTCTAATTTTCCTATCCTCGCTGCATCCTCTTCTGCCGAGGCCACTTTGAATTTCTCACCAACCCGGGCGCGAATCTGGCTAAGGATCTTGGCCCTGAAAATCGAAACATTTCCGGCTGTTTCAATAGACCTTATCCTCTTGCCCTCAGCCGACACTTCTTCACTAACTTCAGCCAAGCATAAACCGGCAATGACAAACAACAGAAAAAAAACAACGCTTACCTTGACTGTTGATTCTTTCAATATAAACATATCACTTCCTTGATTATAACTCTAAAGTTAAACGGCTAAAAAATAATGACTAAATACCAATGATTGTTAACTATTACGATTCCGGGTAGATAATACTAAAGTTTTCGAGGAATTGCGAGGATTTTAATTACAACTTATGTCATTAAATCGTAAAAAAGTGCACATTCAAACCCTAAAACGGATCGTACGGGTCTTCACCATGATAACGGGGCTTAAAACGCGTAGTTTTGCTGTCAAAAATAAGTTCAATAATACCAGTTGGGCCGTTTCTCTGTTTTTCGATAATTACTTCGGCAAGACTTGCCTCAGGTGCATCATGGTCATAATCAGGGTCACCCCGGTGATAATAAGATTCACGGTGTAACATCAACACAACGTCGGCATCCTGCTCGATACTTCCGCTGTCACGAAGGTCACTCATCCGGGGCCGATGACCTTCACGCCCCTCCGAAGCACGGTTTAACTGACTTAGAACCAGTACAGGAACGTCCAGTTCACGGGCAAGACCCTTAAGATACCGCGACATCATACTAACTTCCTGCTGACGCGACTCGGCTTTGCCGCCCATACTCATAAGCTGTAAATAATCGACAACTACGCACTGAATTCCGACCTGACTCTTCAATCGCCTGCATTTTGCACGCATCTCAAGAGGGGTAATACCGGGAGTGTCGTCGATATAGATGGGTTTATCGAAAAGCTCACCACTGGACTGGGTCAAAAGCTGAAGCTGGTCGCTGTTGAGATTTCCGGTCCTCACCGCCTGAGCATCGATACCGCTGTGACTGCAAAGCAGACGCTCGACAAGCTGGGCTTTACCCATTTCGAGAGAAAAAATTACAACAGGAATGTTTTCGTTAGCACCTATGTGTTCGGCTACATTCATGGCAAAACTCGTCTTACCCATACTGGGACGAGCCGCGATAATAACCATCTCGCCGCCGTGAAATCCGCAAAGTATTTTGTTCAATTCCGGAAAACCGGTATCGAGACCTGTCAATCCGCCGCCGCGAGACTCAATATTTTCAAACGCTTCGTGGAGAAGTCCCTTAATAGGCATCGCGGAACTTGCGATCTTCTTTTCGGTTACACGGAATATCTTCTGCTCAGCCGAATCAAGTTTTTGGCTTACCTCTCCAGATTCGTCGTAAGCATCCTTTAATATCTCATTACTAGCGGCAACAAGCTCGCGAAGCAAATGCTTATCTTTTACGATATTGGAATAATACTCCACACTCGCAGCAGAAGGGACTGATTCGGCAACCCGAACCAGGTAGTCAACCCCCCCGGCCTGTTGAAGTTTGTTGATGCGCTTTAGCTCATTCCGCAAAAGAACCAGATCAATCGCACTGTTATTCTCATAGAGATTAACCAAAGCGCCGAATATAGCCTGATGTTCCAGACGATAAAACGAATCGTCGCCAAGCAGTTGAACGACCTGACCTATGCATTCACGGTCAAGGATCATAGATCCCAGTACCGCCGTCTCGGCCTCGTAGGATTCGGGCATACTGCGACCCGATTTAACCTCTCCGCCGATACCCGAGTCACCCATTGGGCTACTCGTCGCCGTTTTCGTCGTTTGAATCATCTGATTCTACACCCTCATTTAGAGGTACAACTACCACAGTAACAGTCGCTTTAAGCTCAGCCGCCAGTTTAATGGTAACTTCCTGAGTACCGACTTCTTTAATATGGCCGGAACTTAATTTGACCATACTATCGGCAATCTCAAAGCCCTGCTCGCGAAGGTTTTCCGCAATATCACGCTCAGTGACAGAACCGAAAAGGTGACCCTGTTCGTTGGCCTTGGCAGCGATAACAACTTCGGCACCCTTGACTGCTTCGGCTGCACGTTCGAGCTGAGCATGAACAAGTTTACGCTCCTTGGCCTTTTTAGCTTTCGCTTCAGCCAGAGAACGAATGTTGCCTTCGTTGGGAACCATCGCTATACCGTATGGCAAAAGATAGTTCCTGGCATACCCGTTCTTGACTTCTACAACATCGCCCAGCCAGCCGAGCCTATCTACGTCTTGACAAAGTAAAACTTTCATAATATAACTCCACCGTTTCTAATCGGTTGAAAGAAATTTCTATTATCTTATAATCTATTAACAAATTAAGTAGTAAACGGAAGCAGTGCCATAAACCTTGCACGCTTGATCGCACGCTGAACCTTACGCTGACATTTCGCGCAATTTCCGCTGCGTTTACGCGAAAAAATCTTACCGCGATTTGTCAGAAGTTTCTGCAAAGTATCAATGTCTTTGTAATCGACGTATTTGACTTTCTCTCTGCAAAAACGACACTGCGATTGTTCGCGAACACCTGCTCCAAACTTTTTCCGACGATTACCCGGACCTCGTTTATTTTTCGGTGACATTTGTGCCATACAATAAAACCTCAATCAAAATTCATTATTTTCCGGTTAAAATAGTCTCGGCCTTCAGGCCGATTCATAAATTCGTAATTCATAATTCTCAAGCTGACCGAAAGGCCAGTTTGAGCTAAGACGGTATATCATCCGTTGGATTAAACGGAGGGCTGTCGTAGTCCTCTTCAGAAGCCTGGTTCTGCATCGGCTGCTGTTGCTGCTGGCCGTAGCCGCCGCCCTGGCCCTGCTGACCGCCGCCTTGACGACTGCCGCCTACAAACTCAAAGTTTTCTACAAATACCCGAAGCTTGCTGCGCTTTGACCCGTCTTGGGCCTGCCATTGATCAAGCTTCAAACGACCTTCAACAAAAATTGGGTCGCCCTTATGCAGATATTTGTTTACTACCTCAGCTCGCTTTCCGAACATATTGCAATCGGTAAAGCAAACTTCTTCGCCCTGCGAGCCATCCTGCTTCTTAAAAGTCCGGCTGGTCGCAACACTAAATTCTACAACCGCGGTATTACTGGGCAGGTACGACAACTGAGGATCTCTCGTCAATCGACCAAGCAGTATAACTTTATTAAAATTTGACATGCCAAACTCCTTTTAAGCTTTTCATCCCGCACGCTAACCGCCGGCGGACTATCAAACTATATCGTATTATTCGTTAGATTCTTCTTCAGAAGGCGCATCTTCAGCTGAAACTTCGTCGTCAGCTTCTTCCGTCGGGTCAGCCTCTTCGACAGGAGCCGCCGCCGCTTTTTCAGCCGCTTGAGCCTCTGCTGCTTCTGCATTTACCGCAGCCTCAGCCTCTTCACGTGCTGCCTTTGCCTGCGGCGTCTCACGCTTGATGTCTTCTTCGCTCATCTTGTCGGTCTTGAGAACCATAACACGCATGATATGCTCAGACAACTGAACATCTCTCTCGATCGCTCCGATCTTAAGAGGATCGCAGTTAAAGTAAGTCAGAATATAAGTTCCGCGACTCTTTTTGTTAATGTCATAGGTGAGTTTTCGCTCGTCCCATTTTTCCAGAGTCACAACTTCGCATTCCGACCTGGACAAAACTTTTTCGACAGCGCCAATAACACCGTCCCAATCGGATGCGGCCTCTGCCGAATCAACCAGGAACAATCCTTCATACAATCTTTTTATAGCAGTTTCCAAACTTGTTACCTCCAAGTCATTTCACTATATTAATGTTCATTTTCACGTACGTTATATTTATTCATTGCCGGTTCAATGCCTTCATTAACCCAGCAAAACAA
>JAIPFN010000103.1 GCA_021736615.1 Phycisphaerae bacterium
TTCTCAGCTTTTCCAATATGTACCCGCAAAGCAGGTCTCTTCCGACCTGGCAGAGGCTTTTTGTCGATTTCCCGCAAAGCGATGAATCACTGGAGGCCAGATGGAGAATCGCAATGCACGAAGCCGGCCAGAAGCAATTCACAAAAGCCTGCGATCATTGCAACTTCGCCAAGGTCCGGCTTACTGAAAGGATTAACGACCTCAAAGAACTCCCCAAAAACGGTGCTGCGGCACTGCCGGTCTTTTCCAAACCGCAGGACTCGATAATGTCGCGGCGTAAGCTTGACGATCTTTTGCATCGACTCAATAAACTTGAGATCCTGATTTCCAATTCCAAACAAATGCAATCCGAAGAGGCAAAAAGTCGCCTCGCACAGTTTATCAGGCTATATCCATATCAGGAGGAATATGCACAGCGACTTGACAGCCTCTTGGAAAAAACCCCGGAAAATGACGCCTTGCTGGACAACCTGCTCCTTGCAAAGGCCATGCTTGAGGAAAATGAACCCTTGAGGGCTAGAAAGCTTCTTGAACTCAATACCGAATACCCAGACACCGACGGCGGGATTGAAGCCCTGTTTAAACTGGGGATACTCAATAAAAAGCTGTCGAAATCGCCGGAGATTAAAGAGGAAAACAAGCCTGGATACCTCCTGGATGCCAAAAACGTACTGGCCAGCTTCATCAAAAAGTACCCCGACTCATACCTCATACCAGATGCACAAAAAAACCTCGATGAACTCCCAAAAACCGAATAATACCAATGGTATTTATTTCTCACGCGTTGCAGAGGTTTTAAGTTGTTGTAAAAAAAGGGTTTACCCGCGAATTAATGCACGAGTTTTTTCTAGAATCCGTATAAATGACCATAACTCATTTTATTTATAACGCATGATAAGCCCCTTTTTTTGCGTAAGCAACCTGAAAATCATGCTATTATCGGACATACCTTTATTTATCTTGACAAATTAGCTGGTTCTGGTATGATGTAATGTTAAGATAGGTAGTTGGTGTTTCCGGAGATAATCGAACTTTAGAACAAGACCTCGCACTTTTTACGTCTCGGGACGTATTTTAGGTTGGTGGTGAAAACAGGGATCAGGGTATGCAAACAACAAATCAAAATGATGAACCTAAAAAAGCAGATATGATTCTGATTGTCGGCAATGTCGACAAAGCTGTGATCAATACACGTTGCGTAAATGATTTGCGGGTTAATCAGTGCGAAAGCATGCTCGATGCGATCTCGCTTGCGTCGAGAAGAAGCTATACGAAAATATTTATTGTCATGTCAGGGCTTGGCAGGACTCTTGACAGCGGCCTTGGGACACTCGCCCAGACGTGCAAGGATACAAAAATCATACTCCTTGCCGAGATGTACGAAGAGCCTATCGCTATGCGGCTGGTCCGTTCGCCAAGAAACCCTGAAGCAGCTGCTGACGACTATATTATCTGTCCGGTGGAAAATAGTATTTTATGTGAGGGCCTCGCCGGAGCAGACAGCCAGAGTAAACCTGCCGATTCTGCGGTACAGGACGAAAAACTCGCCGCAAAGATTCGCCACCTCGAACGCCTTGCAACGCAGGACGACCTGACCAATCTGAAAAACAGACGCTATGTCAGAGAGTTCCTTAAGCAAATACTCGACCTGGCAAAAAAAGAATACCTATGTGTCACCCTGCTGATCTTTGACATCGACAATTTCAAGCATTACAACGACTCGTTCGGCCATGCTGTCGGCGACAATGTTCTCAGGCAGGCCGCTGTAATGATGCAGCGATCATGCCGCGAACACGACGTTATCGCAAGGATCGGCGGCGATGAGTTTGCCGTGGTATTCTGGGACAAACCCCAGAATGACGGGGTGCAGCAAACGCAGGAGCAGGAACGACGCCAGATCAATTCAAACTCGAAGCACCCTTCCGAGGTATTCTTCATCACGGAAAGGTTCAGAAATGAGATCAGCACGGCAAACCTTTCTTCGTTGGGAGCCGAGGGCAAAGGCGAACTGACGATCAGCGGCGGATTGGCATCATTCCCTCGCGACGGAAGAACTGTCGAAGAACTATTCGAGCAAGCCGACAAAGCAATGCTCCAGGCAAAAAGAAGCGGAAAAAATCAAATATACCTCGTAGGAAACCCCGGCGAGACAAATTAGCAGCAAATACTTGAGAACAGTATTACGTTAATCCAACTTTTCGGTTTTTGTTCCGCTAATCATTTTATAGCGTACGCCTCTCCATGTTATCGTCCTGCCAAAGGCCGATGATATTATGCACGCCAAAAGCACCCACGACCAGATACAATTGCCGAGGATGTCCACCCTGGCGGCAGCTTTCATATTTTTCGCGTCTGCCGGAAGCAGTTTTGCGATCATCTTCTGTCTTAAAATCGACAGGATCAACTGGCTAGCGAAAAACAAAACCGGCACCGTTGCATAAAACAATGCATGAGGATGTTCAGTGATCGCTGCCGAAACCGCGACAGCAGCGCCACCCCAAAGCCCGGCAAGAGAGTAAACACTGCAAAATAGAGCAAACACCCACACACCGGGCATTGTCACGCGTGTTATAAGGAACTGCCTTCTGGCGAATTCAAAAAGTTTCGGCCACGTCGTATGCTCATACGAAGCGACAAGACAAGCAGGAACATATATTATCTTGAGCCTGGCCTTTTTAACCGTACTCGATAAACAAAGGTCGTCGCTAACAGCGGTCGCCCACAACTTATCTAAGCCTAATTCCCTGAACGTTTCGGCCCTGATCGCCATCGACCCGCCCCATACCTGGTTAAAACCGGTATTGCCGAGCATCTGGGCGATTTTGCCGTTGATCGCCGAAAGCACAAGTGAAGCAAGATTATTCTGGTTCGGTACAAACCAACGATACCCCGTCGACGCTCCGTGACGCTGTTTCCGCAGCGGATGAACCAGATGCTGCAGCCAGTCAGGGTCGAGACATGCATCGGAATCGGCAAATGCAAAAACCTCCGTATCATCGGCGGCGTTCGCACAGGAATGCAAAAGGTTGTGGATCTTCTGGCTGGACGAATCGGCGATACCGGCAATAAGAATCCGAACATCAAGTACGCTGGAAGCCGAAGCAAGCTTTTCCTTCAGCAAATTCAACTGCTCATAAGCGGGATCGGATTCGGATTCGACAACAAAATTCAGATAATAACTGTCATAGTCTAGATTATACAGAGACGTAATATTCTTCTCGAAAGCTTTGTCTAACCCCTTGCAGGGGACGGTAAGAAGTGTCACCGGCTTATAATAGTCCCTCTGTTTAGACGACTTATGCAGAGCATACCGGTAGTTCTGAATCATCTGAAAAAGAAATAAAATCTGCGTAGCGATAAACAGACCTGCAATAACATTATAAATATCCCAGAACATATAAAGTCCCCTGACTTTTAAAGCAAAATTAAAATGGTAGTAACATTTTAGCCAAGTGTCACAATAAATTCTGCTAATCGTGACAGATTGCCCGTTTTTATATATATTTCCAACGCTTTTTTGACTGTATCTACGGGATTCAGTCCGCGTTGCTTAATTGTAAAAAATACACTCATCAAAACTGACTGAGTCGTCGCGCCTTTATCGTTGCGATTGTTAAAGCTGTTCTTTCGCATTATCACTGCACCGCGAATACTGCGTTCACCAAAATTATTATCAAACGGCACATCAGCATCACGCAAAAACGTAAACAATTCATCCTGATGCCGTTTCAATCTTTTCACCAGCCGCTTCGCTTCTTTGTTAGACCACTCATGCTCAAGTAAAACCTGCAATCGTTTTTCAATACGCCCGCAAAGCCTTTGGCAAGTTGCTTCATCTAATTCTGCCTTACGCTTTTGCAACAGTATTTCAGCTAAACGATGCCACATCTGGACAAGTCCGCCTTCTGACATCTTAAACTGAAGATGGAAATTGAACACCGCAAGTATCTGTGAAATCGTATTGCCCAGCGAATAATGAAGCCAGGCACTTAAAACCAGGATACCGTTGCCGATTGATGACTTAGGCAAAGCTTCGGTTATCACGGGCTCGACGATTTTATCACACGCAGGACAAAAATCTCTGCCGATAACATGCTCGACTGTTTCAACACTTACATCTTCAGGTATATCTTCGATTAACCGTCTGCGTTTGGCTGATCGCCTTTTAAGTTCGCCTCCGCAGTCCGGACAACTGTCAGCTTGATGCTCAACAGTGCGATCTATTTCAGGCCGCTGACGACGAGAGCCTTTGTGACCTTTTTTTCGGCCCGGCTTTTTGTTGCGTCTCCTGTCGGACTTATTGTCCTTGGCGAACACAGGCTTTTGAGCTGAGGGCGTCGAAGGATATGCGGCAATCGCAGCAGGAAGATTATTTCTTTCTGCCAGCATTTTCGATTGTTGCAATAACGCAAAAATCACAGTCTCTTCGCCTTGCTCATAAATGGCTTTAGCCTGTTGCCTGGTCAATGCAGGACCAAAGGATAAATCGCCAGGTATATATTGTTCAGTTCTTACTTTCATTACACTGAACTATACACATAATACTCGATAGCGCAAGTCTAAATTGTGAATTTTTAAAAGATTTTTATTTTTTTCTTCACTTGGCTAAAGTGTTACCAATTTATTAAATTTATCTTTCACGCTCAGACTTAATTGCCTTAACGCCCGTCCGGCCAAGAAAACGAATCAAGCCATCAAGTATCGTCAGTGGATGTGGAGGACATCCTGGTATATATAAGTCCACTGGCACGACTTTATCGGCTCCATTTTTAACCTGTTCATGGTCAATATAAGGGCCTCCTGAAATGGCGCAGGCGCCGACAGCAATGACAATTTTGGGCTCAGGAATTGCATCGTAAGTTTTTTTCAGGGCCAGATGCATATTTTGCGTAACCGGTCCCGTAATTAGCAATCCATCGGCATGTCGCGGGGATGCGACAAATTGAATGCCAAAACGACCCAGGTCCCAAGCCAGTGTATTGAGTACATTTGTATCGGCTTCGCACGCATTACACCCGCCGGCACTGACCTGACGCAGTTTTAACGAACGGCCAAACAGTTTTTTAAGTTTTTTATCCATCACAACAGGACAGGGATTATCCGACTGATTATTATCAACGACCATATCCTGACGCTGACTCGCAGCAAGATGATAATCATCTGAGAATTTAATGGCCTGCTGCGAGCACGCTTTCGCACAATCGTCACAGAAAAGACATTTGCCTATATCGATAACAGGATGATTGTCTTTAACAACGATAGCGTCTGTCGGACAAACTTGAAGGCAGGCATCGCAGCCGCTGGGGCATTTATCCGCACTAAACTTCGGATAGCCACGGAATCTATCAGACAATTTTGGCGGAGGTCCATCGGGGTACTTTATTGTCTGGTGACCCTGCTTCAATCGGGCGAGAATTATTTTAAGCATAGTTTTTCCTCATTTGCATTTAAGAGGCTCGTAAATATTTAATTAACTATCATAAGTCATGCCCACAATAGGACAAATTAAAACTCTTATTACACAATGGGAAGTCTGAGATTTCCTCATTGCGTAAAGTATAGGCCAAAGCCATCCAGTTGTGAAACGATGGATCTATAATTTTGTAACGGGAGAAGCGGCCTTGTTTATTTGTAATAGCCACATGGCAAACCTCACCACGCCACCCTTCATTAAGAGTAACGGCAAAACTTTCAGGTGCCAGCAAGCCGACTGTTGCCAATGGTGCCCCGGCAGGAATGTTCGTAACCTGTTCCCTGATGAATTTTATTGATTGCTGAATTTCAAGCCAGCGAACAAATGCCCGGCCAAAGGCATCGCCTGTTTCACAGGTAGAAACAGGGATGTTGGCAAATCGAAAGATACCATTCGGCTGATCCTGTCGAATATCACGAACGAGACCGCAGGCACGGGCAGCGGGCCCAACGACACCTAATTCAACGGCAATATAATGCGGCAACAATCCAGTATCTTCAAGTCTGGCCATAACCGATGGCGTATCCCAGAGTAAATTTACAGCAACCGCAGTCTCCTTTTCAGCCTTGTTCAGACGAGATAATAACTCAGATGCAAGATTATCATCTATGTCAAAACCAACTCCTCCGGGTCGGATCATACCTCGGCCGAATCGGCTTCCGCATAAAAACGCTGTCATATTTAGAAAATCACCGCGAATACGGCCACAATAGCTGGCAGCAGGCAGAAATCCAACATCACCGGATATAGCTCCCAAATCACCAACATGGTTAGCTATGCGTTCAAGTTCAAGGGCAATACCGCGAAGCATCTGAGCACGAGCGGTTTTTTGGCAATGTGCCAAAGCCTCAACTATCTGACAATAAGCAGTTGTATGAGCAATAGTTGTATCGCCCGCTGACGTCTCGGCATAATGAATTGACCGCTTGGTTGGTCCGCCAACCATCGCTTGTTCCACCCCACGATGTTGAAATCCAAGTGCAATTTCCAGGTGAAAGACCTGTTCGCCATGACACTGAAAACGGAAATGTCCCGGTTCAATAATGCCTGCGTGTACAGGGCCGACGGCTACCTCATGAACCTCGTCGCCTTCGACCTGGAAAAAATCACCTACCGCGGGCAGGATCGTCTGATCTAAAGGTCGGTCCCAGGCATCTCGACTGGTTTTTGAATGTTGATATCGCACCGGCTTAAGCCATGGATGACCAACGGGTTTTAATCCAAATTGTTCGGCAATTTCACGCTCAAACAAATGAACTTGCGGACATTGCGGCGTAATCGAAGGGAATTGATCCCCTTCGATTTGAGTCCGTCCCGCATAAAGCTGATTCTGTTCGTCATCTGCCATTACAACATAAAGCTGTACAGACTCTGATTGTACAGTTGAATCACCAAACATCGCCGATACTCGCTGACCTGTGGCTACACCATCAATAATGGCTTGCCTAAATTGGTCAAATACAAGTATCGGGACAGCGTTAAGCTGAACTGTCTGGCCGTTAGTTATTTTCGCAAAATGAGAACTAATCATGGTTTAACCTCCAGAAAATGAACTGCGTCATTGAGTAATGCAACCAAAGGAGCTGGGAGGTACAAACCCAGAATCAGGACGACACCCATCAGAACTACTATAGGAGCGGCGGTAAGCAGACCGTCGCGGTACGGAGTTTTGCGTGCTTCGGCAGGTACGCGGCCCTGTACAACTTTCAATACCGTAACCCCCATACCAATGAAAACCAGAAGCAGCAAAGCCAGAAACAGTCCCCCGGTAATGAAATGGCCAGTATCGAATGCTCCATTGAGTATAGCGAATTCACTGATAAACGGGCCGAATGGTGGTGAACCAGTAATGGCCAAAAATCCTACAAGGAATAAGGTGCCGGACAAAGGCAGGCGACGCATTGCTCCGCAAACCACATCCGTACTTTTGCTGTCATAGGCACGGTGAATGTTGCCTGAAGAAAGGAAAAGCACTCCCTTGGTCAATCCGTTTGTTATTATATGAAGTAGCGTACCGAACAGTGCAGGCCCTCCAATGCCAAGACCTAACGCAAGGATGCCCATATGTTCTACGCTGGAGTAAGCAAGCATCCTTTTGAAATCACGCTGATTAACCATAAACAAACCAGCTACTGCCATAGAGAACAGTCCTATGAACAACAGCAGCCGTGAAATATATGCTTGTTCCCCTGCAGCCAAACAGATTTGATAGATGCGTAAGACAGCCAAAAATGCACAACTGGTAACACCGCCGGAAAATATAGCACCAACCACACCCGGCACTTCTCCATAAACTTCCGGCTTCCACGTGTGCATTGGTGCCAGTCCCATTTTTGTACCATAGCCCACCAGCAACAGAATAAATGCTGCGTGAAGCCAGGGCTTGGATAGTAGCGGAGCATTCCGCAGAACGTCCTCAAAAGTCAGTGAAGATTCGAGGCCAGCCTGCAGGGATGAATAAGCGAGAAAGAAAGTTCCCAGCAGCGCTAATGCGATGCCAACGGAGCCAATCATAAGATATTTCCAAGTAGCTTCTATACTGCGCTGTGTCCGGTTGAAGTAAATCAATGGTGCTGTTACGAGCGTACTCGCCTCGATTGCTACCCACATCAGACCAAGATGATGCGACCAGACAATAATGCTCATAATACCCAAAAAGCCAAGAAGGCACGCGCAGAAAACACGATTAGAGCGTTCCTTTCTATGCTGCAGATAACCCACAGTGTAAAACGAGCAGAATAAAAAGAGAGTGCCGACAGTCAGCAGTACGATTTGGCCCGGCGCGTCTAAAATCAGCCATTTGGCAGTAATCATAAGATTTGTGTGCATCAATACAAACACTGTTACGGTAGAATATATAACTGCTGTCAGCGGCAAAAGCCAGGGCCTCAGGCGATTAGATGGAACTGCCAGTGCAATAGCGGCCATCATAAGCGGAAAGAGAATCATTACAAATGCCATAAATTATTCCTTAAGTGAAACCAGCTGGCGAGTGTCCATTGAGGAGAACGCCTGGTTAATATGATTTATAATTATACAGGTTACGAAAATACCTACGAAGAGGTCGAGCATCACTCCCATCTCAACAATGAGCGGCATAGCCTCAATCAATAACATACTAAAGATAAAAATACCGTTTTCCAAAATGAGATAACCAATAACCTGGCTAATTGCCTTATAGCGAGTAACCAGAAAAATAAACCCGACGATTACGGTTGCGATGGAAGTCGGTACAAGCAATGTACCATAATGCTGACTGACAAGAGGAAGCTGTCCTGCAATAAGCAGTGCAAAGGCCGTTGCCATTGCACCGAGAATGATAGACGGCAGAAAACCTATTAACGGTTCTATTTCACGTTTTATATGTGCTTCACGAAGTGCTCGAATCATAATTGATGGAATGACCACACCTTTTATGGTAATAGCCACGACGAGCATAATCGCCACTGGTATCGTTAAATGTTTATGTACCAGCAATGGAATGATGCCAAGCAATATGCCTTGTAGAGCCACGGTACGAATTACTGCTTTAATTCGGCTCGTACCAAGAGCAAACAGATTCATCACCAGAATAATTACGAGAATAGCGTTTAATAAATCAGTCATTAATTATACCTCACCAAAAGAATAAAGCCGAACCCGCAAAAGAGCAATGCAGCTACCAGCAAACCCGGTATATGACACATTCGGAGTCTGGCCATTACAGATTCTACAATGCCTATCACGATTGCCAGCACAAACATTTTAATAATAAATAGTGGCCAATTCATCCACATCGTTTTCATTTGAAAAGGAAAAATTATGTGAAGCAAAACAGTTCCAAGAACAAACAGCTTCATAGATGCTGAATATAATATCATCCCCAGCAACGGTCCGCTGTGGTCGAGTACCATAACCTCGTGAATCACTGTAAGCTCAAGATGGGTATTTGGATCATCGATGGGAATGCGACAGGCTTCGGCAAGCAATACAACAAAGAGACCTATCGAAACCAGAACCAGTGGCGCAACCATTGTTGAAGAAAAACTTTCTGCAGGCCCGTGTAGCATATTAGTCAGAGTTAGTGAGCCTGACAACTTGGCCATCACAAGGAAAGCAAAGAACATCGCAGGCTCAGAAAGACAGGCAAAAGTTACTTCGCGTGCTGCGCCCATTCCCTCAAAAGGTGAGCCAGTATCCATCGCTGCCGCTGTTGTAAAAAATCTTGCCAGTCCGAAGAGATATGCAAAAAGAATTAGGTCGCCTACAAAACCAATAGGTGCGTTAAACCCGCCGATTGGTATGAGCATACCAGCTAATAACAAAGCTACAAGAGTAATGACAGGGCCTGCAATAAAAATCCACGTTGTCGTAGTGCTAATGACCATACCTTTACGCATAAGTTTTATAATGTCGTAATAGGCCTGAAGCACAGGCGGGCCATTGCGACCAGCAAACCACGCTTTAGTCTTGTTAATGATACCAAGCAAAAGCGGAGGCATAACTATCAAAAGTAAAATATGAATTATTGTATCCATCATAGTTAAACTCCAATGCTACCAAATATAAGCAGAATTATTACGATAACCAGAATATAAAGTACATAAAGATGCGTCCGACCCTGTTGCAAAATGCGAAGCATTGGCAGATATTTGCCAGTTATGCGAAATATGGGCAATATCAATCTATCGAGAATAGTGTCTGATACAATGCTATTAAAGTTTGCGGAATCTGGAAAGATGCCGCGGACGGTTGACCAATGAGTTTTAGGCCAAAGAATAAAAGCGAACAGACTTACAAGTGTCTGGCCAAACGATGAACCAGTATATTGTATCCTTGATGTCGGCCGTGCATAACCGCAATCCCACGTGCCAACTCTGCTGATGACTTTGGTTCGCAGCAATTCTTTTAGCAAAATAATAATTATTCCAACAAGTAAAATAAAAGTCAGGCCCATTATGGTAATCCAACAAAGTGGTGCTATTGTTGCAATTGATAATGTCTGATTGGGAAGTGATGCCCAAATTTTTATTGCATTATCAAGCGGCACAGTTGCAATCATCGGAAACAGTCCGATGCAAATGCAGCCGAGAGCCATAACAACCATCGGAATTATCATACTTATTGATGGGTCACTTGCGATATTGGTAGATTCACAACGGCAAGAGCCAAGGAAAACCGTACTTAATATCTTTACAAAACACGCAACAGCCAATGCCCCAATCATTGCCAATGGTATCGCTGCTATGGCGGCAATAGGGATCCCGATTTCACCGCCAATACCAAGAGTGTGAAACAGTCCGCTGTAAATCAGCCATTCGCTCGCGAAGCCGTTCAGTGGCGGCAATGCACAAATGGCGACCGCACCAACAACAAACAATGCCATTGTCCACGGCATCCGTTTAGCCAAACCGCCCATCTGATTGATATTGCGTGTATGCGATGCGTGGATGATTGCTCCGGCATTAAAAAACAGCAATGATTTGAACAGGCTATGATTCCACATATGCAACAGCGCCCCGCCCAGTCCGAGTATTATCCATACCGGCTGGTTTTGCGCCTTGCCCAGCAGTGCCAATCCTAAGCCAATCATAATTATTCCGATATTTTCTATGCTGCTGTATGCCAACATCCGTTTGATGTCATTCTGGCTAATGGCAAATGCAATTCCGGCCACACCTGTGATTGCTCCTAATATCAATACCGTACCACCCCACCAAACCGTCGTTACGCCAAGCAGAGCAGTTATGCGAACGATGCCATACACACCCATTTTGAGCATAACACCGGACATAACCGCTGATACGTGGCTCGGTGCATTTGCGTGGGCGCCGGGCAGCCATATATGTAGCGGCATTATTCCCGCCTTGAACCCGAAACCGATTAAGGCTAAGACGAAAATTGTTCCTGCCAATTCTGCCGGCATTTGCTGTATTGGTATCAATGCAAATGAATTCGTTGCGTGTTTCCAAAGGGCAAACATGGCAATCAGACATAAAGTCCCAACATGTGTGGCGACCAGATAAACCCAGCCAGCTCTGCAAACCTCAGGGTTGTCGTCTTCAACTGTCGCCGCAAAATAAGCGGAAATCGCCATAATTTCCCATGCAATCAGAAACAGAACCGCATCACGTGCAACAACAACCATAGCCATTGAGCCAGCAAGTAAACCATAGAATAAAACAAGCTGGCGGCCGTTTTCCGGATGCTCCGATTGTTTCCAGTATTTTAGCCCATAAATTGAACCAAGCACCGGCACAATGAACACCGGTACTAAAAACAATATGCTGATTGCATCAATGGTTATTGTGAACTGTCCCCACGGCAAAGACCAAGGCACAGATAATGTTGGCAATATAGCCTGCTTTAATGATATAGCTATCCCGCCTAATCCAATAACACTGCCAATAAGCATAAAGAACACCGCAAACCGCTGTCCTGTCATTGAACGCGATGAAAGCAAACAAGCTGGTAAACCACTAAAACCCAACACGGCAATTGCCGCAAGTATCAACCAAACGCTTAACATAATAATTTTTTCCGAGAATTGATTCGCATATTGATTAGCTCAACTATTTTGCATCACCTTGCGAACAACCGCGTAATAAACTCCTTAAATGGTATCATTGTGCTCAGCATCAGGATCACTGCAATCAGGATATAGAGCAAATAGTGTTGTGTTATTCCCTGCTGGAATCGGCGGAACCAGACGAAGCATTTCTCAAGTTTTTGACTGATAGGTATTATCACCCGATCCAGAATTATGTCATTCACATGGCTATGCATCTTCGTCGGTTTTGGAAACAGCCCATCTATATGCGGATGACGAATATGCGGACTAAGCACCCAGCGGAACATTGCTACAATCATCTGTGCAAACGAAGACGCAGTGTATTGTATCCGATTGGTCGGGCGGGCATAGCCGCAGTCCCAGGTGCCGACACTACGAGAAAATCTGCTGCGAAGCCTCATAACTGCCGCAATTAATATAACTAAAATAACTAATGATACGGACACAAGGCTTACCGCTTTTAGCGGTACAACAGTGCCGATACTTATCATTGGCGAATTTGATTCAATTGTCCAATTTGATATTACTGTGTCGAGAATTGGAGTCAGCAGCACCGGTGTCAAGCCAATCACAAAGCAAGCGACTGCCAGAATTATCATCGGCACGCGCATACTAACGGGTGATTCGTGGGCATGAACAGTTGCCTCAGTACGTGAATTTCCAAGAAACACCGCACCATAAACCTTCACAAAACAAGCAACCGCCAACGCACCAATCATGGCCAGCACCGGCACAACGATTACGGCTGCTGCCCCCATCGATCCGTCACTTATCATGGTTCCAAGCAAACCCAAATAAACAAACAGTTCACTCACAAATCCATTCAGTGGAGGCAAACCGCAGATAGCGACCGCACCAACCACAAACATTGCCGCCGTCCATGGCATCTTTTTAGCAAGTCCGCCGAGAGAGTCTATATTTCGCGTATTCACAGAATGTACCACCGAGCCTGCGCTTAAAAACAGCAACGGCTTGAATAGACTGTGATTCCATGTATGCAGCAGACAGCCGGCCATACCAAGTACAATCCATTCCGGATGATTTGCTGAGCGCCCCAGCATAGCTAAACCGAGCCCCATTAAGATTATACCGATATTCTCAACACTATGATACGCAAGCAACCGTTTCAAATCATGTTGGGCAATCGCAAACACGACACCTAACAGTCCGCTTATTGCACCAAGCAGGAGAATAACGCCTCCCCAGAGATATGGCGGATCGGGCAACAGTGACAGAAATCGCAAAAGTCCATAAATGCCCATTTTTATCATAACACCAGAGAGTAGCGCAGAGACATGACTGGGTGCATTGGCATGCGCACCGGGCAGCCAAAAGTGAAACGGCATAATACCCGCCTTTATGCCAAATCCTAAGAGCGATAGAAAAAACAAAACATTCATCACGCAAAGACTGATTGCATCGCTGGCAATCGGCTTTAAATCATAAGACCCTGTCGCCCATCGCCATAGGGCGAACAGAGCAAACAGTGTTAGTGTGCCAAGGTGTGTTGCGATTAAATAAATCCAGCCAGCTCGCCGACACTCATCTTTATCGTCTTCCGTTGTAATCAGGAAGAATGCAGCCAATGCCATCATTTCCCACCCAAACAAAAATGCCATAGCGTGTTTGCTGATGACCAGCAGTGCCATACCTGACATTACTAAACCCCAGAATACTCGAAGCTTTCTGCCGTTTTTTAGATGTTGAAGTTGTGACCAGTATCCGGTTCCGTAGACTGATCCCAGCCCGCCCATAAGGAATATTGGAACAAGAAAAAATGCACTCAAGCTGTCAATGCCGATAATTGAATTGCCCATTGCAGGCCAGGGAAAGTTTGAGGCTAGGGAAAGATTAACTCCCAATGATAACGATGCACCCACCAATCCCAGTATCATACTGCCGCTCGTTAACCCTGTTGCGATGCGTTGTCCCCAGACGGTTTTTCGTGACAGACACAGTCCCGGCAACCCGCTGACGGCGGCAAGAAGTATAGCGATTATGATAAGGTTAAGAGGCATCAGTAAACCCGTCTACGTAGATGAAACAAATATTTCAATTTATAATTAGTGGGCATTACCGTTAGTCTCTTTATCTGCGGTTTTCATTACAGGGATTGCAGATTCAGCACGAAATAATGTTTCTATCAAGTTTTCGCGTGAAACCTGATGCTTGATCGCAGCTCTAAAATCTTTATTTTGCAGAACAAAACCAAGACGTGACAATATATGTAAATGTGCCCGGACTGTTGGACTCACCAGCGTGAACAGAGTATCAACTGGCTGGCCGTCAATCGCTCGAAAATCGATTGGATGATCCAGAAAGCATAATGTTATGCTGGGCTTGGAAATGTGCAGGACAACTGGATTGCGAACATGAGGAATTGCAATTCCATCACCAATGCCTGTAGAACCCAGTGTCTCGCGGGCCATCAGTACTTGATACAGAAACTCGCGATCAACCTCTTCGGGCAGATTCAGTGTATCAACAATAGAACGGAGTACGGAAGGCTTATCTTTGCCCCCAATCCGATAAGAAATACCACCAACTTTCAAGGCATCAGAAAGACTGGGCAAAGGAGTTTTGCTCTGATCGGTTTCTTGAAATATTTCAGGGGAAATCTGTATTCGACGAGAAGTGGCCCAATCCAGCAATTCTGATCGGTTGAACCTATACTGCTCGTTAATCCGGTAAACCGGAAGAATCTGCTGCTTAATCCAGCGGTAAATCGTTTTTTCTGAAACATTCAGGATTTTAGCTGTATCTTTAACAGATAATTGCATTAGTCCATCTCCTTGGAAATCTATTTACACTTACTGACATCTGAGGACATTATAAATTCGTGTCGTTAAATGTCAAATGAAATATCGATTCAGCCAGAATCCCCAAGACGATAATCCAGCCAAAACATGTCTTTGTTTCAACTAGGTAGTTTCAGGCATATTTAGACCTGTTTTTCTGGCGACCGCTTGACTTTGAATGCAGGAGTGTGCGATTCTGAGGGACATATGTGGTTATAGTTATTGAAGAGCCAAATATGAAAACTCAACATTAACAATTTTACAGCCACTTACCGACTGGCAATTGTTCTACGGCCTGGCGCAAGACAGGATCAATATTCGCGTTCGGTTTTTTAATCCTCACATTATTAAGGAACCGCCGAAGATAACCCTGTATCTCAGCTTCCTCAACAAGTCTGTATCTGCCGTCCTTGTATACACTCCAACCGTCAATAAAGTTATATGCATGCCTTACCTTGCTGGCAGCCGCGAAAGCAGCCGCGATAGTCTCAGGGTCTTCATCATAAAGGACTGTAAACCCTTGAACATTTTCGTCAGGCGGATTGACGGCTTTTTATGAATTTCTCGCGAATCATTGCTGATGATCTTGTTGAATGCTTTTCAGACCAGACTATCTCCCAAGGACCATTTTTTCGTGAATACTTCCCACTCATATCACTGGGGAGATTATGGTCTTCAAGCCTGCGTTCAAGGTCATTGGTTTGACCTACATAAAATTTACCGGCTGGATTCTCAAGAATGTACACCCAAAACATCTCTGCTCCTGGATATTACATGAAAAAAGCCAGCATCTTAATGATACTGGCTAAAAACTCCCCGAGTAGGACTCGAACCTACGACCTAGCGGTTAACAGCCGCTCGCTCTACCGATTGAGCTATCGGGGAATAGCTTGTATTTATTAACTTTTGGCCTCGAAGCATCAATCTAGCGGTTAATCCCGATGTATATCGGGACTCGCTCTACCAATTAAACTATCAAGAAATAGTAATCAGACGCGACATTATCTATATCTGGAGGAGTTTGTCAAGCCTTCATTGTTTTTTTTAAAAATTTTATGTAAAATTTTTCTGAACTATGGACAAATTAATTACGATTTAGTATTATATAGATGGATGATGCGGCATAGCGGTGAAGGTGTAGGCAAGTTATCTTGAATACTATGTAGCTCCTTTTTTGTAATTATTTAGGCGATCGCAGAGTTTTAATGAACAATCAGATTATAGATATTGATGGTTTTACCATCATAAAAAATATTGGTACCGGTGCACGAACGACAATCTACCTGGCCAGGGATGAGGCCACGAAGGAAAAAGTCGCTCTCAAACGTGCGATCCTGGAAAACCCGGAAGATATTCGCATTTTTGAGCAAATCGAGAACGAATACAAGGTTTCACAGAATATCGACCACCCATATATCCGCAAATGCCACAAGATCATCAAGAGGCGTAAACGCCTGAAGGTCAGCGAGGTCCTGCTCTCAATGGAGTTGTTTGAGGGGCGGTCTCTGGAAGAGTCCAATTCTTTCAGCCTTGGCGACATTCTGCTGATATTCAGGATGATTGCCACCGCTCTGAACGGAATGCACCAGAGGGGCTATGTTCACTGCGATATTAAACCCAATAACATTCTCATCAGCGATGAGGGGTCCATAAAAATAATCGACCTGGGGCAAAGCTGCAAGATCGGCGCTATCAAATCCCGTATCCAGGGAACCCCCGACTATATCGCTCCCGAACAGGTCCACAAGCAGCACCTCAGCCACCGTACTGATATATTCAACTTCGGTGCCACAATGTACTGGGCACTTACCGGTAAAAATGTTCCGACGCTTATCCCGCAAAAAACCGACATCGGAATGCGTGTCGACGAAATCAAGGAGTTCCGAACTCCCCGCCAGATTTACAAACAAATCCCCCAAAAGGTTTCTGATATAGTAATGAGATGTGTCGAGGAGAAACCGGCTAAGAGACCGGAAAATATGTCTGAGATCATCGCCACGTTTGACGGACTTATCAGGGATATCTTCAACGCAAAGGCGAAATAAATGGCTCAAAAAACCATTGACCTATGCAATAAAGCAGCAGAGTTAAATTACTCAGATAAACTACGTCATGGCAATATCATAGAGTTACCTCCAAAGGGAAGGCTCATTATCACAGGCGACCTTCACGGACACAAAAAAAACTTCAAGAGGATCACTGCTTTTGCAGACCTGGCGAGCAACCCCGACACATACGTTATCTTTCAGGAAATTCTCCATGGCGGCGAAGAGGACCCACACGGCGGGTGCCTTTCGTTTGTATTGTTCTTTGACATCCTTAGGCTTAAGCTGAAGTTCCCTGACCAGGTTCACCTGATCATGGGAAACCACGACACGGCAATAGTAACCGATAGCAATGTGATGAAGGACGGCAAGGAGATGAACGAGGCTTTCAAAACTTCGCTGCGGAAGCGTTTTAAAGAGGATTTTGAGGAAGTTAACGAGGCGATTAGAGAGTATCTTCTCTCTCAACCCATCGCCGCCAAGACTACCTCCGGGATATGGGTTTCGCATTCTATACCCGCCGACCGTTACATCAGCAACTTCGATCATGAAGTATTCGACAGGGAACTTTTTCCAGACGATCTTCTGCGCGGCGAACCGGCCTATTTACTGACCTGGGGCCGAAAGCACAGCCAGGAAAAGCTCGACGAATTCGCCAAAGCCCTCGGCGTTAAAACTTTCATCCTCGGCCACCAGAAACAGGATACAGGTTTCAACAAAGCCGGCGACAACCTGATAATCCTGACCTCCGAGCACAACCACGGCTGCCTGATAGCTTTCGACATAGAAAAACAATACACCACCGACGAACTCGTAGAATGCATAGTCCCGTTAGCAGCGATCGAGGCATAATAAGTTTCAGGAAAGGACAATTTTGCAGATTTTACTTATCGCCCTTGCCGGTTCTGTCGGTGCCCTTAGCAGGTACGGTCTAAGTACGCTGGTTTCGAACATTTGCGGCGACAAATTTGCCTTTGGCACCCTGATCGTCAACGTTCTGGGATGTTTTCTTATCGGTTTTGTTATGCACATTGCCCAAACGACCGATATTATTAGTGCAGACATTAAAATGGCCGTGACAGTAGGCTTTCTGGGAGCTTTGACCACGTTTTCGACCTTCAGCATGGAGACGTATAAGTACATCGAAGACTCTCAGTGGCTCCTTGCCGGCTCAAACATCGCTCTGAACGTCATACTTGGCCTCATAGCGACCATATTAGGACTGGCAGCAGCCAGGTTAATAGTTGGGGGTTCATAAAATGCGGATACTTGAAGGCGACCAGATCATCATGCGGATTTTTGTCAATGAGGGCGACAAAATTCACGGAAAAGCTCTTTACCACGAGATCGTGGAAGTTCTCAGGAAGGAAAAGGCAGCAGGAGCGACAGTAGTACGGGCAATCACCGGTTTCGGAGCGGACACCAAACTCCACACCGCAAGCCTGCTGACACTTAGCAAGGACCTGCCGATTATTATCGAGGTCATCGATACCGAAGCTAAAATAAGCAGCATGCGTCCGAAAGTCGAAGAAATCATGGGAGACGGAGTGATTACACTCGAAAAAGTACACGTGGCCAGATACAAAAAAACAAACCCAAAAGACTAAAAAATCTCCCGCAGCAATCATAAAAACATGCCAAAACCACGAAAACGAGCAATTTGCGGGGGCAAGTACAGTTAACCACTCGAAAAGGTTTACCATAGGTTTACCATTTCTTTACCACTTTTCCATTCGCGGAATTTTAATTGTCCGTAATGTCTTTTAATTGTTTCAATTACGTGTTTTCCCGCGGCAATATTTCCAAAACAATATACTTGAACAAACCTGTCCACTACGAGTACAATACGCCGTAACATTTATCAATACTTTTCAGGAGCCCAGTATGCTTACACTAAGAAGATTCGCATTAATCTCACTAATCAGTATTTCCATAGTTTTAACGAGCATCGGCTGTAAAGAGCAACCGGCAACTGCTGCCCCGGAAGCCCCCCGGACTTCAGAAACTTCAAAAAACGGCGAGTCAAAGCTCTTTGATTACCAGCAGATCGAGCTGGAAAACGGCATGAAGGTCGTAACTCTCGAAGACTTCTCCACTCCCATAGTTGCCGCACAGGTCTGGTACCATGTCGGTTCGAAGGACGAACAACCCGACCGTCAGGGTTTCGCCCACATGTTCGAGCACATGATGTTCAAGGGCACCGACCGTGTCGCCCCTCCGGACCACTTCAAATTTATCCAGTCCGTCGGCGGCACTAACAATGCCTACACCAGCTTCGACGCAACAGTCTACATCCAGACACTCCCGGCAAACCAGCTGGAGCTTGCTCTCTGGCTCGAAGCCGAGCGAATGTCGTTTCTGAAGATAGACCAGAATGCTTTCGACACAGAAAGAAAAGTCGTAGAAGAAGAACTCCGCATGGGAGAAAACCGCCCTTACGGAAGCCTGTACAAAAAAACATTCGCCGCCCTGTTCACAAAGCACCCCTACCAGTGGACACCGATCGGAAAGATGGCACACCTTCGCGCTTCCAGCGTAGATGAACTTCGCAGTTTCTGGAAAAAATATTATGTTCCCAGCAATGCGACCCTCGTCATAGTTGGCGCCGTAAAACACACCGAAGCCCAGGCACTTGCAAAAAAATATTTCGGCTGGATACCAAAGTATGACAAGCCCGAGCGTGTAACGATAAAAGAACCCGAGCCAAAAGAACCGCGCACGCTCGTCATCGACGACGAAAATGCCCCGGCACCTTTGGTCAACCTGCTCTGGACAACCGTGCCGCTGGGCGACAAGGACGAGCCTATACTTGACCTGCTGGCATCTATTCTCGGGGGCGGAAACAGCAGCAGATTATACCGTGACCTCGTCGCCGAAAACCAGCTCGCCGTGTCTGCCGACGCCTCCGCCTACAACCTCGAAGACGACGGAATATTCTCGGTAGACGCGACCCTGCCGCAGGGTTCTGACAAAGCGGAACAAATCGCAGAGTCGATGAAAAACCAGATCGCAAAGATTATCTCTGACGGGGTAACCGAAGACGAACTCGAAAAGGCCCGCAATGAAATGCTGAAAGACCAGGTAACCGGCAACCTCACTATCGACAGCAAAGCAACCCAACTGGGCAACGCTGCGGTGAAACTGGGCGACGTGTCGCGCGTAAACACCCGCCTTGACGAGATCAAAGCCGTCACCACCGAAGACATCCAGCGAGCCGCCGTTGAATACCTGGGCAGTAATCGCGTACTAACAGTTTTTGTCAAGCAAAACACAGAAGGCTCAACCAAAGACATCGCCAAAGACGGCGTAACCGCCGCCCCGGAAACAGCAGCACCAAAACCCGGACGCGAGGGCTCTGTCCGACCCGACAACTTCCCGAAAAAAGCACCTATCGCCAAGCTTGAAAACTATAAAGCCTCGCCGAAATTTACTTCTACAAAACTCGAAAACGGTCTGAAAGTCATGGTCGTCGAAAACCATGAGGTACCTTTCGTCAGCATTAAGCTCGGACTAGCCGGCGGCGCATGGACCGAAGCAAAACCGGGTACCGCGGAGATGACACTTTCGATGCTCACCAAGGGAACCGAAAACTTCACCGAGGGCGAGCTAGCCGAAGAACTCGAACGCAACGCCATCTCGCTCCGCGGCAGTGCGGACATGGACACCAGCACGATCCAGGCCGGCTGCGTCACCGACAAGACATCCAGGGCAATGGAACTTATGGCCGAAGTCGTCCTGAGACCGGTATTCGACGTGACAGAATTTGCAAAACTCCGCAAACAGGTCGTCACGGATCTTAACATCAGTGAAAAGTCGCCAAGATACCTCGCCGCCAAAGAGCTTAGAAAAAAGCTATACGGAAGACACCCCTATGCCAGAACCGTTCAAGGCGAAATCAAGGACGTAATGGCCCTTAGCGACAACGACCTTAAGCTCTGGTGGTCCAAGTGGTCACGGCCCGACAAGGCAACACTCATCTTCGCAGGCGACATCACCACCGACGAAGCTGTAAAGATCGCCAAGAAAACATTAGGCGGCTGGAAGGTCGGACTGATAGAAATGGGCCTTGTAATGCCGAACATTCCCCCGATAGACCAGACAAAGATATATATAGTAGACACACCCGGCAGTGTGCAAAGCGAAATTCGGGTGGGAGCATCAGGCATAGTCCGCAAGGATCAGCCCGATTACTTCACAAGCCTGGTCGTCGGCAATTACTTCGGAGGCTCCTTCAACAGCCGGCTCAACGAAACCATACGCGGCAAAAAAGGCCTGACATACGG
>JAIPFN010000104.1 GCA_021736615.1 Phycisphaerae bacterium
GCATGTCTGTCCCGTCAATGCGGAACAGACATGGTGGGTTCTTATGCTTTTTACATAATCCTCAGTACGGCCGACTCGGCTTTTGCCTTTTGCCAGCCGTCCCATCCGACAATATCGTTATCGTCAAACTTTATTAAAATATTGTGTTCATTAGGCTTTTTTTGGTTAGTAAATGGCGTTGTTTTTTTAGCGATTAGCGATTAGCAGTTAGCGATTAGCCATTAGTCCGCCTTCGGCGGATTTCGCTTTGCTCAACTTCGCTCAACTTTTGGCGTACTCGCGCTTCTGGGGGCAATTTGGGTGGAATTGGGGATTAATAGTATTGACCGTTGGTGGTTGTTAGTCTATAATTATCTTCATTTACTGATTTTATGCACTATATTAGGAGAGCTGACTATGGATAGCAGCAAAATTATTGCCGAAGGTATCACTTTTGATGACGTTCTGTTGATACCGGCTAAGAGCGACTTTGTGCCGAGCGATGCTGATACGTCGACGCGTTTGACGGATAATATAAAAATTAACATTCCCGTAATATCTGCGGCTATGGATACGGTGACGGAGTCTGCGCTGGCAATTGCGTTGGCACAGGAGGGCGGTATCGGGATAATTCATAAGAATCTGGATGTTGATGCCCAGAAACGTGAGGTGGCTAAGGTCAAACGGTCTGAAAACGGGGTCATTCAGGATCCTGTTACGCTTTCGCCAAACGATACTGTCGATCGGGCGCGGGAGGTTATGGCTACTTATAATGTCAGCGGGATTCCGATCACGGAAGGCAGGAAGCTTGTTGGTATTCTTACCCGGCGTGATCTGAAATTTCTTGAAGATGCTTCCGAGAAAATCGATACCGTGATGACTAAGGACAACCTGGTGACGGGGCCTGCGTCTACTACGCTTAATAAGGCCAGTGCGATTCTTCGCAAACATAAGGTTGAAAAGCTTTTGCTGGTTAATGACAAATTTGAGCTTGCCGGGCTTATTACTATGCGGGATATCGACCGTTATCAGCAGTACCCGCGATCTGTTCGTGACAGCCGCGGGCGTTTGCGGGTTGGGGCGGCAGTCGGAGTTCATAACTATGACCGGGTTGAGGCTCTTATCGAGGCGGAAGTTGATGTTATCGTTGTCGATACGGCTCACGGGCATTCGCAGAATGTTATTGATACCGTCAAGGCGATCAAGAAAAAATATGATATTGATATTATTGCCGGTAACATCGCGACGGCGGCGGCTGCGAAGGACTTGATTGAGGCTGGGGCCAATGCTGTTAAGGTCGGGATTGGGCCGGGGGCAATTTGCACGACGCGGGTTATCTCCGGTGTTGGAGTGCCTCAGGTTTCGGCGGTTATGGAAGTTGTCAAGGTTGCAGAGGCGGCGGGGGTTCCGGTTATCGCCGACGGTGGGATTCGCAATTCGGGTGATATTACCAAGGCGCTGGCTGCGGGGGCTTCGAGCGTGATGCTTGGGTCACTGCTTGCCGGGTTGTATGAGAGTCCGGGGGCGCTTGTGATCTATAAGGGCCGGCAGTTTAAGGAGTATCGCGGGATGGGGTCCATCGGGGCGATGGTTAAAGGTTCGGCGGACCGGTACGGTCAAAAGAGCGATGCGAAGAAGGATAAGCTTGTGCCGGAAGGTGTCGAAGGACGTGTGCCTTATCGAGGGATGCTTGGCGATTATGTTTATCAGCTTGTCGGCGGTATCCGGGCAGGTATGGGGTATTGCGGGACTAAGACTATCGATGAGCTTCGCAAGAACAGCCGGTTTGTTAAGGTTAGTGCGGCGACGACGAGTGAGTCGCACCCGCATGATATTATGATCACGAAAGAATCGCCGAACTATTCGGGGTCGGAAAACCTGGATGGGTAAGCTCAAACTGACCTTGCGGCCAGTTTGAGAATGAATAATGATTATTGTATAATGTATAATGAAGGAAACCACCTTCGGCGGAAACTATTCTATTAATAAGCAGGTAAATTGATGTCACACGAACTTGTTGCAATTATCGATTTTGGTAGTCAGTATGGTCAGCTTATCGCTCGTCGGGTGCGAGAGCATAATGTTTATTCGCGTATATTTCAGCCTTCGGTTACGGCGGCGGAGCTTGCGGCGGAAAATCTCAGGGGGGTGATCCTTTCCGGGGGGCCAGCGAGTGTTTATGCCGAAGGTGCTCCGGCTTGTGATGCGAAGATACTTGAGCTTGGGGTGCCGGTGCTTGGGATATGCTATGGTATGCAGTTTGGGTGTAAGACGCTTGGGGCGGATATTAAGCCTGCTATGTCGCGCGAGTATGGGCGGACGAATCTTCACGTTACCGGTGACAATGAGCTGCTTGCCAATGTTCCCGAGGCGACTACGGTTTGGATGAGTCATGGCGACCAGGTTAATGAGCTTAGCGAAGATTTTGAGGCACTGGCGACGACGGATACCTGTCCGTACGCGGTTGTTAAACATACGAAGTCGAAATTTTATGGGGTGCAGTTTCATCCTGAAGTGACGCATACGCCGTATGGCAATACGATTTTGAAGAATTTTCTATATGATATTTGTGATTGCGGCGGCGACTGGCAAATGGCTGATTTTGTCGAGCAGACTATCGCCGATGTTCGCAAGCAGGTTGGCGACAGGAATGTTATTTGCGGGCTTAGCGGCGGGGTTGATTCTTCTGTTGTGGCGGCTCTTTTGCATAAGGCTATCGGCGATCAGCTGAAGTGTATTTTCGTCGATAACGGCTTGTGTCGTAAGAATGAACGCGAGGAAGTTGAGTCTATGTTTAAGGGTCATTTCAAAATGGACCTGCATGTTGTTGACTGGGGCGATAAGTTTCTTGAAAAGCTTGAAGGGGTTACCGACCCGCAGAAAAAACGTAAGATCATTGGAGCCGAGTTTATAGAGGCGTTTAAGTCCGAAGCTGGTAAAATCAAAGACGCGGACTTTTTGGCGCAGGGTACGCTTTATCCTGACGTTATCGAGTCCGGCGCGAAAGATGGTAATCTTGCTGCCAATATCAAGCTGCATCATAATGTCGGCGGCTTGCCGGAGCAGCTCGGGTTTGATCTTGTTGAGCCGCTTCGCGAATTGTTTAAGGATGAGGTTCGCAAGGTTGGTGAGTTTCTTGGTCTGCCGGAACATCTCGTCTGGCGTCATCCTTTCCCGGGGCCGGGGCTTGCTGTTCGGATAATCGGCGATATTACTAAACCTAAACTCGATGTTCTTAAAGAAGCCGATGCTATTTTGATCGAAGAGATCGTCGCGGCGGGGCTTTACAGGCAGATTTCGCAGGCGTTGTGTGTTTTGCTGCCTATCGGAACTGTCGGGGTTATGGGCGATGAACGGAGCTATGAGAATGTTGTGGCTATCCGGGCGGTTGAGACTACGGACTTTATGACAGCTGATTTTTCGCATATACCGTTTGAGGTACTCGGGCAGATTTCGAGCAGGATAATTAACGAAGTTCGCGGCGTTAACCGCGTAGTATATGACGTATCGAGTAAGCCGCCTGCGACGATTGAGTGGGAATAGAAATTGTGATGCGTAAAAAGAATTGATTCTGTGGGGTATTAATATATGACAACACCAGTACCTGCAAATCCTAAGATTTATCACATAGTACATATAGACAAGCTGGCATCAATTGTTGCTGATGGCTGTCTTTGGAGCGATGGCGAAGTGCATCGTCGCGATTCAGTTGGTACTACAATTGGGATGGATACAATTAAGAAGCGTCGTTTAGAAGAATTGACTCTTACCAGCTACCTGATTTATATGTTGGTGAGTGTGTTCCATTCTATTTTTGCCCACGACCAGTAATGCTCTTTTTGTTCTATAAAAACAATAGTCAAGATATTACATATTGTGGTGGCCAGGAACCTATTATTCATCTCGTTGCAGATTTACAAAAAACAATTGCATGGGCAAATGCCAAAAAAAAACGATGGGCGTTTACATCATCTAACGCTGGTTCATATTACTTCAATAGCTATACAGACTTGGATCAACTTGACAAAATTGATTGGAATGTAGTGAATGCAACATATTGGGAAGGTTGTCGAGAAACTAAACAAGCTGAATTTTTGATAGAAGGGCAGTTCCCCTTTGAGTTAATAGAACGGATTGGCGTATATTCACAACAATATTATCAAAATGTGAATCAAATTGTCTCAAACATGCGAAATGCTCCGATTGTTGAAATTAAACAAGATTGGTATTACTAAAGGATTAAGACCAATGATAGAATATAAGACAGGTGACATTTTCAAAGAAGAAGCACAAGCCATTGTCAACACCGTCAATTGTGTCGGTGTGATGGGACGTGGGATTGCTCTTCAATTCAAAAAACGTTTTCCTGAAAATTTCAAGAAGTATGATTCCGCCTGTAAACACAAAGAAGTTGTGCCGGGCAAAATGTTTGTCTTTAAGACAGGTAAGTTTGTCAGTCCTGAATATATCATAAATTTTCCAACCAAACGGCACTGGCGAAGTAAGAGCCGGATGGAGGATATTGATTCTGGCTTGATAGACTTGGTTCAAGTCATCAGAGATAACAAGATAAAGTCAATTGCTTTGCCACCTCTGGGATGTGGCCTTGGCGGGCTTGAATGGTCGGAAGTTAAAGCTCGTATCGAATACATTCTTTCAGAACTGACAGATGTGCAAACTATCGTATTTGAGCCTAAAGGAGCTCCTGTTGCAGAAAAAATGGCAAAAAACCGGGAAGTCCCCAAGATGACGCCGGGTCGAGCGGCACTGATTGAACTGCTTCAGCGTTATCTTAATGGCTTGTCAGATCCCTTTGTAACATTGCTTGAAATACATAAGTTAATGTATTTTATGCAGGAGGCAGGCGAAAACCTTCGACTTAAATATAGTAAAGCTCCTTATGGCCCTTATGCGCAAAATTTGAGTCATGTACTAAATGCAATTGAAGGCTACTATGTATCAGGGTATGCAGACGGCGGAGACAAACCTGACAAACAGTTAAAGCTTGTGCCCGGAGCGTACGAAGAGGCAACTGCATTTTTGGCAGGTCATGAAAATACACAAAAACACTTTGAGCGTGTAGCAGATTTAGTTGAAGGCTTTGAGTCTCCGTTTGGGATGGAACTGCTTTCTACCGTCCACTGGGTTGTCAAGAATAATTCAGTATCTTCCAAGCAAGAAATTGTCTCAGAAGTCTATAAATGGAATGAACGCAAAAAGCAGTTTTCTCAACGTCAAATTGAAATTGCAGTTGACGTGCTTGCAAATAAAAATTGGATTGATATTTGATGCTTTTATGATAAAAAAAGTTGTTAAGAAAATTAGCTTGATGACTGGAATAATGCATCACGTGATCTGGAATATTGGCTTTCCAGGCCTGCGGCGGAGCGTTTTTCGGCAGTTGAAATTTTAAGGCGGCAGGTTTATGGAGATTCAGAAAGACTTCAAAGGGTTGTTAGAGTTGCTAAACTCTCACAAAGAAATCGGCATGGGTAAAAGGAAAGCATTTTAGTTATTCTACCGGGCTGCATTTTGATTTTTGATTTTGTATGGAGTGTTTATGATTAGTAAAACTTCCAGGTTCTTATGCTGCATGGTGATGATGCTGTCCGAGTTGGGATTTGTTGAGGCAGCAGGGTCGGTTAATCCTTTTGCGACAGACGATCCACCCATCCCGCATGGGCGTCGCTACAAGGATATTGTTAAAGAGAAATTTCTTGAAGGTAATGTTTATATTGGCGGCACGACCGGCTGGAAGCGTTATGTCGCAGGTGACGGGATAGTACTCGATAGAGAATTTTCTTACGTTACTCCGGAGAACGATTTCAAGCAGCGTATGATCAATCCCAGTCCCGGGGTCTTCAATTGGTCGCTGGCCGATAATTGGGTCAAACACTGCAAAAAAACAGGTCAGGTGATTCGGGCTCATGGGCCTATCTCCCCGCAGTGCTCGACTTGGGCAAAAGAAGATTGCCGAACCGCCAGCGAGCTTGAGGCGGCTTTAAAAGAATTTTATGTTGCGTTTTGCAAGCGTTATAACGACGAAGATACAATCCGATGGATGGATGTTGTCAATGAAACTATTCTGTCTAACGGCGAGTGGCACGGCCCTCGTAAAGGTACGGGGAAATGGGAATGCCCATGGACACTGTTGGGCTATGACGAGTCGGATGCGTTTGGCCCGCCGAAATTTATTAAATTGGCATTTGAGATAGCTAACAAGTACGCTCCAAAGAAAAAGTTGATTATCAATCAAAATGGAGGGATGGAGCCTGAAATTTGGGACAAAGTTAAAGGTATGGTCAAATATCTGCGTAGGCAGGGGCTTCGTGTTGACGGGATAGGATGGCAGGCTCACGTTGCTACAGGTTTTGAGAATAATGGCGATAACCTCAAAAAGCTCGGAGAACTTATCGACTGGGCACATGCCAATAACCTGTCTTTTCATATAACAGAGGCAAATGCGTGGTTGAGGAAAGAAGCTGACTATCAGGGGCAGGCCAGAACTTTTACCGCGATATTGAAAGTTTTGCTTGAAAGGCGCGGGACAGGCGAGGTTACCTGGAACACGTGGAATATCAGCGACGGGGCGTGCTGGAGACCGCAATGGAAAGGCTGTTTGTTTTTTTCCGGCTATAAGCCAAAGCCGGCTTACTATGCTATCCAGAAACTATTGGAAAATCCTCCGCCGGCAAAATCAAAATAATATAGAAATTGGTATGAGTGAAAGGGTGATGTCAAATGAGATCAATTTTGGGTTTTGTCGTTGTTGTTGCGTTAGTTTTTTGTTCGGTGGAGGCGAAGGGCTGGGAGGCTAATTACGATGAGGCGAAAATTCCGGGGTATAGTTTGCCGGATCCGCTTGTTATGGCTGACGGTACTAAAGTTGTTTCTGTAGAGCAGTGGCGTACTAAGCGGCGGGGTGAGATACTTGATTTGTTTAAAAAACATGTCTATGGGGCTATGCCGCCGGCGATGAGTATTGCGCGTGTCGAACGTATTAGTTTTATCGATAATGCATTGGGAGGTAAGGCGCGGCTGCTTCAGGAGAGTTTTTACTTTAAGAAGGACGGCAGCGGGCCGAAAATTGATGTTTGTGTTTTTCTGCCTCCGAAAAGAAAAAATGTGAAATCTTACCCGGCATTTCTGGCTTTGAATTTTTTCGGCAACCATACGATAAGCAGCGATGAGAATATTAAAATGTATACTGGTCATGCCAGGCTCAAACCCGGACGCGATGGCAGAGGCAGCAAGTGGGCGATAGAAGATATTGCCCGTCGGGGGTATGCGCTGGTTACGGCATGCTATAACAATTTTGATATAGATCAGCGGGTGGAAGGGCCGAAGTTCGATGACGGGGTTCATGTGCTTTATCCGGAATACCAGGGGCGCAGCGATAACTGGGCGTCTATCGGGGCTTGGGCGTGGGGGATGAGCCGCATACTTGATTATCTTGAAGGCCTTGAATTTGTCGACAATAAACGCGTTGTGGCTATGGGGCATTCGCGGTTGGGGAAAACGGCGTTATGGGCCGGGGCGACTGATGAACGTTTTGCTTTGGTGATAAGCAATAACTCCGGATGCGGTGGAGCGGCGCTGGCTCGGCGGCGTATCGGCGAAAGCGTCTGGAGGATCAATACATCTTTTCCGCATTGGTTCTGCGCAAAACACAAAGAATATAACGATAATGAAATCGCGATGCCGGTCGATCAGCATATGCTGATATCGCTGATAGCACCTCGGCCTGTGTATGTTGCCAGTGCTGTGGGAGACAAATGGGCCGATCCGCGCGGCGAGTTTTTGTCGTGTGTCGGTGCCGATGCGGTTTATAAATTGCTCAATACCAGCGGGCTTGTAAGCCATACGATGCCGGGAATCGAAAAGCCTTTGGTCGGGACAATAAACTACCATATACGCAACGGCATACACGACGTTACTGACTATGACTGGGCGCAGTACCTGGATTTTGCTGATAGATACCTGAAGTAAAAAAATTAAAAATTAAAATTACAAATGAAAATTTTAAAATAGCGGGGTTGGTGTTTTGCTGGATTTTGCCTGGAACTTTTTTGAGTTATTTTTTACTTTTTTGCCACCGAGTAAAAAGATGGAACAAGAGAGAAGCGGGAGGCTATTTTTGTTTTTTGACGAACTGCTTTGCTAAACTTTGTGCCTCTTCGATCTGGGCGGGTTTCAATTCTTTCTTGATGGTTTCTTTGACCTGGGCAACGTCATATCCATTCATTCCGGCGATTAGAAGCCACTTGTACGCCTGTAAGAAGTCGGCGGTTACGCCTTCGCCGTTGGCATAGACAATTGCAAGGTTAAATTGGGCGAGGGGCAATCCGCCTTCGGCGGCTTTTGCGTACCACTTGAATGCCTGTTTGTCGTCTCTGGCAACTCCGCGGGCATTTGCATACATGAATCCAAGATTGAATTGGGCATCTGTTTGATCCTGCTCGGCAGCTTTTGTGTACCACTTGATCGCCTCTTTGTAGTCTTCGATAATTCCTTTGCCGCTGTCGTATTTCAAGCCAAGGCTATATTGAGCGGCGGCGAGGTTCTGGTCGGCGGCTTTTTTGTACCACTTGACCGCCTCTTTGTAGTCCTGATCGACTCCGCGGCCTAAATCATACATCACGCCAAGATTGAATTGAGCGCCTGCAAAGCCCTGGTCGGCAGACTTCCTGAACCACTTTACGGCTTTTTTGTCGTCTTCATCAACGCCTTTGCCGGAATCGTACATTAGGCCAAGATTGAATTGGGCGCCTGCAATGCCGTGTTCGGCGGCTTTTGTGAGCCACTTTACGGCTTCTTTATAGTCTTCTGTGACACCTTTTCCTAAATTATACATCAGGCCAAGTTGAAACTGGGCGCCAGGTTAATCCTGGTCGGCAGCTTTTGTGTACCAGTCGGCGGCTTGTTTGTCGTCCGGGGTAACTCCGTATCCGTTCGCATACATTTTTGCGAGGCTGGACTGAGCGGCGGCGAGGCCGTGGCCGGCGGCTTTTGTATACCACTTGAAAGCTTCTTCGTAGTCTTTTGCGGTTCCATTTCCCTGAAAGTACATCTTTGCCAGATTGAATTGAGCGAATGCATAACCCTTTTGGGCCGATTTTTTGTACCATTTAAGTGCCTGGTCAATGTCTGCGGTGACTCCTTTGCCCTCTGAATACATGTAGGCAAGGGAAGATTGAGCGGCAGGGTGCTCCTGGTTGGCTGCTTTTGTGTACCACTTGACGGCTTGATTGGGGTCTGCGGTAACACCAATTCCAAAATTGTATACTCCGCCGAGATTAAACTGGGCGTCAGGGTCTCCCTGCTGTGCTTTATCGGTAAGGAATTTTATTTTTTCGGATAGATTATCGGATGCCGGTTTTGCAGGGGCGGATTCTGTTTGGGCTGCGGCCAGCGGTTGGCAGATCGCAAAGAGTATGGCGGCTATTATTATGGAATGCTTCATAGGTTTTTCCATTATTTACCCCAGAAACCTGATCAGGCTCATATTGATAGTATTATATACTATGGGGGGGTAATTGTCAAGAATAAAGGGAGTCCTAAAGGTGGATCTGAGGGTTTGTGTATGTGTTTCAGGGAATCTTGACAGTTGAAGGTGATTTTGTTAGGATTATCAATGTCCAATGGATAAAATAAAAGAATATTGATATTTTTCTGCCTGCTTTTTTGAGGACGTGTAGATTGAAAACGACAATTAAAAATAAGCTGGTCGCGGGGTTTGGGTTTTTGCTGGTTCTGCTGGTTGTTTTTGGGGCTGTTGTCACGTACAACATGGCTAAAGTGGAAAGTCAATTCAGTTTTGTAGTTAAACATGACGCTGCTGTTATTGCCAATGCCAATCGACTTTTAAGGCTTGTGGTGGATATGGAGACCGGCCAGAGGGGTTTCATAATTACACGAAATGAAGAATTTCTTGAGCCATACAATAATGCCGATGAGAAATTTTATGAATTACTGGAGATCGAGAAGGGATTGGTCAGTGGTGAGCAGGATCAGGAAAAGGTTCTTGAAAAAATCGGCGAACTTGTCGAAAAGTGGCATCAGGATGCGGCAATTCCGGAAATTGCCAAGGCGTGGGAAATTTTAGTAGCTGAAGACCTGGTAGAGCAATACAGGGCAGAAAAGGAACTGGCGGAATTAGTTGAAACGGGAGCCGGAAAGGGTCTGATCGATGAGATCAGAAAGACGTTCGACGACTTCGTTAAGACCGAAGAACAACTGATAGATAAACGATATGAACTGGTTTCTCAAACAACCGATAATACTAAATGGGTAATGGTATTGCTTGTGGTTTTATCGGTATTATTCGGTTCTGCGATAGCGGGATATATTATTCGAGGTATTTTAAATTCAGTCGGTAAACTGGTGCAGGGCATGAAAATTATCTCAGCAGGAAATCTCAAACACAGAATCGAGATAACGAGCAAAGATGAAATAGGGGAATTGGCTGTATCATTTAACCGGATGCTCGATCTGCGTCAAGAGGCCGAAGGAGCACTTAGCCAGAGCGAGGTGCGATTCTGGACAGTAATCGAGCAGTCGGCTTCTGCGGTGACGATATATGACCCCGAAGGCAACCAACTGAGTGTCAACGACGCGTGGGGGAAAATCTGGGGTTTCAAGAAGGAGGATATGGGTGATTTCAATATCTTCGAATACCCTCAATGCGAAAGGCTCGGACTGACAGAAGCTTTCAGGCAAGCGCTTGCGGGTCGATTCCAGATATTGGACGACATGTTGTATGACCCGGAAGTAAACGGATTGAGCGGAGTTCGGAAACGATGGATAAGCCCGAGAATGTACCCGATAAAGGACCAGACGGGCAACGTACAGAATGTCGTTCTTACATACGACGATGTGACGTGGCGCAAAGAGGCGGAGGAGGAACTCAGGAAACATCGCGACCACCTTGAGGAACTGGTTAGCAAACGTACCAAGGAACTGCGTGAAAGCGAAGAGAAGTACAGACTGTTGCTTAACAACCAGACAGACCTTGTTGTTAAAGTTGACCCCCAGGGAAGGTTTCTTTTTGTCAGTCCTTCGTACTGCGAAGTTTTTGGTAAGACCGAGGAGGAACTTCTTGGGAATACATTTATGCCTATGGTTCATGAGGATGATCTTGAAGGCACTTTAAAAGAAATGGAAAAGGTTTATCAACATCCTTATCATGCCACGATGCAGCAGCGGGTAATGACTGCCAATGGGTGGCGATGGTTTGAGTGGGCAGATACTGGGATATTAGACGAGGCAAAGAATGTTATTGAGATTGTCGGGGTCGGCAGAGATATTACCGAGCGTAAACAGGCAGAAAGAGAACTTTGGACCAAGAAGCAGGTCTTTGACACTTCTATCACAGCTAACAGTATCGCTGATTCCCAAGGCATAATTATTGAAGTTAATGGCGCGTTTTTGGGGTTATGGGGTTTTTCTAATGAAGATGAAGTTTTGGGCAAGAACATTTCTTGTTTTTTACAAAGTGAAGAGATGACAGCAGAGATTGTAGAGGCACTTAACAAAACAGGTGCCTGGAGAGGTGATTATATTGCGAAAAAGAAGGATGGTTCGACATTTATAGCTCATAGCCTTGCTACAGTTCTGTATGACAAAAATGGTGAGCTAGTTGGCTATCAATCATCCGTCATCGATGTCTCCGACCGCAAGCAGGCCGAGGAGGCACTGCGAGAGAGCGAAGCTAAATTCGCTGCAGCTTTTGAAGCCTCTCCGAATCCGATGACCATCAGCAGGGTGAAGGATGGATGCATTGTCGAGGCCAACGCAGCTTTTGCGAACACGTTAGGATATGATCGCCAGGAACTAATGAGTCAGAGTTCCGTGGATTTGTGGGATTCTCCGGTTGAGCGGATAAGAATTGGCAAAGAGATTCAGGAGCATGGAGTAGCACACGGGTATGAGGTTCTGGTGCGAACCAAATCTGGCGATAAGCGTTGGATGCTTTTGGGGATGGACGCGATTGATCTTGGAGGGGAAGCTCACTTTATTACTGTTGGCAGTGACATCACAGACCGCAAGGAGGTTGAGGAGAAGCTTATCGAATATCAAAAGCAACTTAAAGCCCTGACCTGGCAGTTATCGTTAGCCGAAGAACAGGAAAGGAAGCATATTGCGACCTGGATACATGACGAGATAACGCAGGCGCTTATCGCGGTAAATATGAGATTGACAGCGTTGCAGAACGAGATTAAAGCAGGTCAGGTTACTTTGGACGTTGACGGATTTAAGAAGTATATCAGTGGATTGATAGATAAGACACGTGCGCAGGCGTTCGATCTTAGTTTCCCGGTTTTGTACGCGTTTGGTTTAGAGGAAGCGATACGAGGATACCTTACCGATGAGATCGAGGCCAAACATGGGATTCGTACCGAATTTGAAGATGACGAATTGCCTAAGCCGCTGGATGAAAATGTTCAGGTTCAGTTGTACCGGTCGGTGCGGGAATTGCTTGCAAATGTAATCAAGCATGCACGGGCGGAAAATGTAAAAGTTTCCATGCGTAAAGAAGGTGACAGGATAAAGGTTGTTGTCGAAGATGACGGGGCCGGTTTTGACATTGCTGAAAATCACGGCGGTTCTGATTTGACAAAAGGCTTTGGCCTTTTTAGTATACATGAGAATTTAAGTCAATTAGGCGGCAATGCTGAAGTAAAGTCGGTGGTTGGGCAGGGTACCGTGGTTGTTTTGACGGCACCATTGAAGAATGAATAATGATTCCGCCAAAGGCGGATATTCCATATTGTATAATGTATAATGGGAGAGAGCCATTGAATACTAAATGTTTTTTTTCGGGTTTGGTTTTGGCGGCTATTTTTTTGTTGGTTGGTTGTGTTCCTTCCGAGCAGAAAGTTATTACTGGAACTTCGGGCCGGGTTAATTCTGAGCGTGTTGATTTAAATTCCAGATCAATCGATCGTGTTGAGTCTGAGGCGGTTGCTTCAACAGAATCTGTCGGGCCGGTTGAGTCTCTCTGGAACGATATCTGGACGCTACCCGATGTGGTTATCGAGGAAACTCCGGAGGTGGCTTTAAAACCGGGAAATAGTTTTCTTTTGCTGGCGGCAGGGGCGGGAAGTATTGCTATGCACAACAGCGGGGCCGATGCGCAGGTGGCAAGGAACTTTGAAAATCGCGGCAATCTCAATCATGACGTCGACAAGATCGGTGACTATATGGGCGGGCCGGGGCAGCACTTCGCGGCGTCCGGCTTGTGGTATCTGTTGTCGGTTAACGCCGGCGATGAACTTAACAAGGACCGGTCGTGGACGATGATCAAGGCTTTGTCGGTTACGGGGGCGACGACGCTTGGTTTGAAAATTGTACGTAACAATGACTGCCCCAACGGAAAAAGTCTCGCCTGGCCGAGCGGGCATACTTCAAGCTCGTTTACGGTGGCGTCTGTGCTGGATGAGTTTTACGGGCCCGAGGTCGGGATTCCGGCGTATATCGGGGCCAGTTTCGTCGGGTACCGGATGATGGATTCGGGGGACCACTGGGCAAGTGACGTGCTGTTTGGCGGGGTGCTTGGGTATCTCGTCGGTCATCACGTAGCAGGCAAAGACGAGGCCGCGCGGATCGCAGGTTTCGATATTGCGCCTTTGACGATGCTCGAAACAGGAGAACCGGCGACGGGACTGATGCTTGTCAGGCGATTTTGATGGGCGTAAGGCGTAAAGCGAAAGGCGTTCTTAGCGGTTTACCATGTTATAAAAAAAGGGCCGAAAGCTGTTTGCTCGCGGCCCTGTAAGTTTTATGTTTAGCGAGTTATGCTTTGCGTCTGCGTAATGCTAAACCGCCCAGACCCAGCAAAACTAAGCTGCAAGGTTCGGGAACTATCGCGACCCAGCTTTCTGCATTTCCATCAGGATTGGCGCCAGTGCCTACAATAGTTGTCCCATCGGCAGAGATGCCAAAAGCTGTGGATAAAATCCAGCCAGACAAATCAAGATTATAGTCTGTTTCCAAGACTTGCCTTAAGTTGCGAATACCGTTGTTTTGGTCCCAAATAAATGCTCTTCCGCTTCCTGATTCAAAGGCTATGTCACTGCTGCCGACAACTATACCATTGTTGGAGACAGCTTTTGCAGTGCTGTAGAAATTGCTCCCTGGAAGAGCACCTAGTCCTATCATGCCGTCTTCAACAGTCCATAGAAATGCCTCGTATCCAGACGCAGAGCGACTTCTTCCTACTATAGCTGAACCATCATCGCTGATGCCGTTGGCTTGACTATAATAATTGCCTCCAGGCAAATCACCCAAACCAGCCATGCCGGTATCTGAAGTCCAGCGGAAAGCCTCAGTGCCTGAAGCGGAACGCCCTTCTCCCACAATAATTGAACCATCACCGCTAATACCGTTGGCTTGACTGCTAAAACTGCCCCCAGCCAAGTCACCTAAACCAACCATACCTTCACCGGAAGTCCAGCGAAAAGCCTCGGTGCCCAAAGCAGAAGTGCCTTTTCCTGTAATGACTGTGCCATCAGAAGATACGCCACGGGCAATGCTACGGAAACTACCTCCAGGTAGGTCACCTAAACCGATCATGTTTCCACCAGAAGTCCAGAGGAAAGCCTCTTCTCCCGATGTGCTAAGGCTATAACCGACAATATTAGAACCATCACCAGAGATACCGTATCCAGCACCAGCGGAATAACTCAGTCCGCTTAAGCCAACCATGCCTTCACCAGAAGTCCAACGGAAAGCCTCAAATGAGTGCCCTGCGTTAATCGCATATCCCGTGATGACCGAACCATCAGCAGAGACAGATTGGGCATGGCTATCTGTATTACCTTCAAAAAGACCGCCAAGTCCTTGAAAGTTTGCTGCATTTGCATTTGCTATAAGGGTTATGACTAATACACAAAGGCTGGCTAGTAAAACTCTTTTCATCTTTTTTCCTTTTCAAAATTTACGTAAAAATAGTGGTTTATTGTTGTGTGGAGTGCATTTTGTGCTCTGTCTCTACACGGAAAAACGCTCGCATCTTGCCTATTTTAACAGGAGGTATGGTAAATGCAAGGGAAAAGTTATTTTATTTATTGATTATCTGTGTTGGTGTGTTTTTTCGCTTATGGGACGTGTTGTTTTTTTTGGTCCTAAAATAACCGTCTTGATTAGCTGGATTTGTCATTGCCGGTTTTATTTAATATACGGATGTTGTGGGTTGTGCGGTTTGTGACGATTATTTGAAAGAGCGATTAGCTATTTGATTCGTATCCGGCGAGGTTATTTGATAAAAACAGATTCTATGATTATTTTGCTGTAATAGCTTACGGTGACAGACAAACTGTCCTGGGACAGTTCGATTTCGTAAATAAAGGAGTATGTAATGTTTAATGGGCTTAAGAAGTTTGCTGATTCCATTACTGATATGGTCAGTGGTTGTTTCACAACGGATATTGGTATCGACCTTGGTACCTGCAATACGCTGGTTAGCGTTCGCGGTAAGGGTATTGTCCTTTGCGAACCTTCTGTCGTAGCGATCAACAGGGAAACCAACGAGGTTATCAATAACGGCACGGCTGTCGGTTCGGTTGCATGCGAAATGATCGGCAAAACTCCCGGCTCTATCAGGGCGATACGTCCGCTTAAACATGGCGTTATCAGTGACTTCCGCGTTACCGAAGCGATGCTCGAATACTTTATCAAAAAGGTACAGGTTTCCAAGCTTTCAATCCTTTCCAAACCCCGAGTCGTCATCGCGGTTCCCAGCGGAATAACCGAAGTCGAACGTCGTGCTGTCATAGAAAGTGCCGAACGAGCAGGTGCCCGCAAGGTATTTCTCGTCGACGAACCAATGGCAGCGGGTATTGGTTCCGGCCTTCCCATCGCCAATCCGACCGCTTCGATGATAATTGACATAGGCGGCGGAACCGCTGAGATAGCCATAATGTCGCTTGCAGACATCGCTTCGTGCAAGTCCGAGCGAGTCGGCGGCGATGCAATGGACGATGCGATAGTTCACCATTTAAAGAAAACATATAACCTGCTGATCGGTGAAGCGTCGGCAGAACGCGTTAAGATTGCTATCGGCTCGGCGGCAAAACTCGAGGAGGAAATGACAATGGAAGTAGCAGGCCGCGACTCTATCGCGGGACTGCCGCGAAAGGTGATAATCACCAGCGAAGAAATTCGACGTGCATTGCAGGAGACAGTCGGTGCCATTATTGACGCGGTTATCGAAACGCTAGAACAAGCCGAACCGGAACTTGCAGCCGACCTGATCGAAAACGGAATACATCTCTGCGGCGGCGGATCACTGCTTCGCGGTATGGATACCGTTATTGCAAATGCGACCGGACTTAAGGTGACAAGGGTGGACGATCCGCTTGAATCGGTAGCCAGAGGAACGTCGACATACATCGATAACATGGAAATGTGGAAAGACTCGATGGACCGTGACGATTACGAATAACAAAAGATCTTAAATTTTCCTTTCTAATGAAAAAAGCTCTCCGATTTTTCGGCGGGCTTTTTTTGTGATATTCCTGATCGTTTTACGGGCATCCTGCCGGCAGTACATTGTCCAAAAAATAATTTGTCACGGTCCCATAACTTCACGAGGTTTGCCTCGACAGGCCTTAGAATCAGGAATTTTGTGTTCTAAGGGGTGTTTCGGTTGCTTTTTCGTGTTTTATATGGTATAATCACAGCTTAATTGATAGTCGTTATTTTGTTCAGCCGGGGGGCTTTAGTGATGAAAAGCAGAAGC
Source organism: Phycisphaerae bacterium (assembly GCA_021736615.1). The sequence goes on from JAIPFN010000104.1 coordinate 16,721, forward strand.
TATTTAAGCAGCGTTTTCCCAGTATTTAGCAAGACTTTTATCGCGGCAGTTACAGCTATTGCCATAGTTACATCCGTCAGCGCGGTCGCCGCCGAAGATACGGCAGATGACGGCTGGGTTACGATCTCTATGCGGGTGACGGCGTATTGTCCGTGCGAGAAATGCTGCGGCGAGTGGGCCGACGGGGTGACGGCAAACGGACATGTAATCGAGCCGGGAGACTGTTTTGTCGCCGCCGACAGCAGGTTCCCGTTCGGCACTGAGATGCTGATCGAAGGCTATAACGCTTCAAAGCCGACAAAGGTGTTCGACCGCGGCGGTGCGATAAAAGGAAACAAACTCGACGTATTCTTCCACACGCACCAGGCCGCATTAGAGTGGGGGGTAAGGTATATTGATGTGAAAGTTCGTAAGTTCGTGAGTCGTGAGTCGTAAGTCGTGTGTCGTAAGTTGTAAGTTGGGGGAATTAGTCATTGTAAAATGAACTGTTTTGTGATAATATGTTTTTGTTGGCTAGACTTAAAGTATTAGATACGAAAACTATTTATCGAGGGTTTATTTTATGATGTTCTCTAAAGGTATCCAGACGTTTTGTTTTTTTCTTGCTGTAATTTCCCTGTTGATCTCCGGCTGTAGTGAATCTGTCAATTACCAGGCCGATTCTAAGCCGGCCCTTGCCGATTCTGTTTCTGAGAAACCGGCTGTGGCTGCGAAAAAGGTTGAGGCTGTTCGGTTTGACCCGGTCGTTAAACAGATCGAAGGCTGGACGGTGAACGTCGATCCGCAAATGCTCGAAGGTGAACATGCCGGCGAAGGGGCCGAGTCGCTGAAGATGCTTGCCAATCACCTTCAGAGGATAGCGATTCTTGTGCCGGAAAAACAGCTCAGGCAACTGCGCAATCTTGAGATTTGGATCGAGTATTATCATCCGACGCTTGGGAACATGCAGTATCATCCCGGTGCCGATTGGCTAAAGAATAACGGCCATGACCCGCGTCTGGTCAAACAGGTTCATGTTACCCGCTGCAAAACTCTTCTCAGCAGGGGTCAGATGATCAAGCATCCCGCGGTTATCCTCCACGAACTGGCTCACTCGTATCACGATCAGGTGCTGGGTTTCGATGATCCCAGGATTATCAAGGCGTATGAAGCGGCGATGGCCGAAAAGCTTTACGACAATAACCTGCTCTACACAGGCAAAAGAGTGCGCCACTACGCCGCGACCAACCACAAGGAATATTTCGCCGAGGGAACAGAGGCATATTTCTACCGCAACGACTTCTACCCCTTCGTAGCCGCCGAACTAAAAGAACACGACCCGAGATTGTACGACCTGATGGCTGAGATTTGGGGACCGCTAAGATAATTACGAATTACGAATTGAGGATTCGGTATGTGATGTTTTTGGCTCATGGATGATAATTAGAAGCTTCCTGTTGATTAACGTACTCCTTTGCTAGTCGCTCACCCTCAGCGATCTGGGCTGGTTTCATATCTTTCTTTATAAGCTCTTTGCCTTTGGTAGCTTCAAAATAACCATTCATTTCAGAAATAATAAGCCATTTGTACGCCTCTGGATAGTTCTTAATTACGCCTGTGCCGTCTGCATACATCATAGCTAGTACATATTGAGCGTTTGGATGTCCTTGCTCGGCAGCTTTACTAACCCATTTTGCTGCTTCTATCTCGTCTTTGATAACTAACATGTTCGCAAGACCAAGCTGATATTGAGCTTCAGATAGTCCATGTTCAGCAGCTTTACTGTACCACTTGATAGCTTCTTTAGTGTCTATTGAAACGCCATATCCGGAGACGTACATAGTGCCAAGATTATACTGAGCCTCAGCGTATCCCTGATCAGCGGCTTTTCTGTACCACTTGACGGCTTCTTTAAAATCTTTGGCTAAATAGGCCATGATTCCAAGATGGTATTGAGCTTCGGGGAAATTCTGATCAGCAGCTTTTTTAAACCATTTGCCTGCTTTTTTAGAGTCCAAAGGTAAGCCGCTTCCGTTGGCGTACATCTTGCCAAGAGTAAATTGGGCAGTTGCATCCCCATTTTCAGCGGCTTTTATGATCCACTTGACTGCTAACTTGATATCTTCGATAGCTCCTTGGCCGTTGTAGTACATCCAACCAAGGTTATATTGAGACTTTGCATGCCCCTGTTCAGCAGCTTTCTTATACCACTCGACCGCTTCTTTATGATCTATTTTTACGCCTCTGCCTTCAGCATAAATCACACCAAGATTGAATTGAGCAGTTGCATCTCCTTGGTCGGCAGCTTTTCTGAACCACTTGAGTGACTCTTTGTGATCTTTAGTTACGCCTTTGCCGTTACCATACATCACGCCAAGGTCATGTTGAGCGTCAACGTCTCCCTGTTTGGCTTTCTTGAAAAGTTCTTCGATATCTATGTGTTGTTTTTCGGATGATTGTTTGGCTGGCTCGGTTTTACTGTCACAAGCGGTCAGTAACAGCGTGATAGCAATCATTATGGCGGCTATGCTTATGAAATGCTTCATTTGGTTTCTCCCTTCTAATCCAAAAAAACAGAAATCTATTCGTTTGTATGTCAATATTGTAGACTATGAGGCGGCGACTGTCAAGAATCCGCGTAATTCGTGAAATCCGCGGTTTAATACTTGGATATTGGTTATTCCGTGTTGAGTGTTGGATATTCAAAGAACCAGCATATGATATTTTCAGTTTTTCCGGTAAAATTACAGATTTTCCGCTTATTTTCCGATATAGACCCTTGTGCGGCCTGATTTTTTTGGGTTTCGCTTTAATTTGGAATCTGGCACTGGGTTTTTCATGGGAAATGGACAAAATAATACTGTACATCTGACGAATTCTGCTCCGAAGCGGTTTGTTCCTACCTGTACGATCTGCGGCAATCAGCATTGGCCGAGGGACCCATCCTGTGCGGGCAAAAAGGGTGCCAAGGCCAAAGCAAAGGCCAAAGGTGTCTTAAAAGCCAAGGCCCGTGCAAAGCGGATGGGCACCGCTGCCGCCGATACTTCCCAGCCCGCAGAGGCTTCGGGCACGGAAATGCTTCCTGCATCCAGTCCTGCGGTTACTTTCCCGGCGACTCCCAACGTCTCTCCTAAACCCTCTGCATCGACACATCCTGCGACTCCGACTGGTCCCGGGACTCCGACGTTCCCTGCCAAGCCGACTGTTCCGGCGACTCCGAAAGTATCTTCCCCGCCAGTCGAGACGTCATATCCGGGGGCGAAGACTTATTTTGCCCAGCCCGCCCAGCCTGCCGGCGAGCCGGTTTCCCCCCCGCAGCAAAATACTGTTGCCAAACCCCAACCGCAAAAACAACCCGGAGGCGAAACAGTGTTCAAAATCAAAGCGAAATCTAAAGAGGAGATCACGTCGTTTACCGATGAGATCGCCCGGATAAAGCGTCAGGCCGACGAAGTGGTTCTTCGCACCTCCGAAGACGCCGCCCATCGCGTTCAGGCCGAACGAACCGCCCGCATCAACGCCGAAGAAAAGGCACTCAACGAAGCGGCCGCACGTCTAAAGGCCGAACAAAAACTGCAGGCAGAGATCGATAAGCTGAAAAATTTACAGGAAGAGGCACGGCTCGCCGTCCAGGCCAACCAGATGCAAATGCAGGAGATACAGGCTCAGTTTTCCGATGTCAACACCAATAACGATGCTCCCGCTGCGATCAGACCGTTTGAAGAGTCGGCAGATGCCACGGCGATTCCGATTGCTCCCGGCCATAG
>JAIPFN010000105.1 GCA_021736615.1 Phycisphaerae bacterium
GGTAAAGGAAAGGCTTCAACGGGCAAGTTTTTGACAACTGCTTTGGCCGCCACTGTCGGAGCAGTAGCCGGTGCGGCAATTGACGGCGACCACAAAACCGAAGGTGCAATAGGTGGAGGCGTTCTGGGCGGAGTTTTAGGCTATACCCTGTCTCCGCAGGCCGCCGACAGTGCCAGAAAAGCAATAGGGAGAATGTGTGATACCTTGCCAAGCGGGTTGTAATTAGTCGCTGGTTTATAGTTATTTGTCTATAGGTTTTTTATGTCTGACTTTCTTGATGATGTTGGTGCCGGGCAGTTTTTGCACGAGGCTATGGCGGCGGTTTGGGAGATATTCATTGTTCATGAAGATCTCGAATACGCCGATCAGGCCGCGATGGCAGCGTTCAGGATGATAGACAAGCTTGAATCACGATTAAGCCGGTATATCGAAAACAGTGATATTTCACGCATTAACAATCTAAAGGCAGGGCAGTCCACCGTTGTCGGAATGGAAACATTTGAGTGCCTTCAATTATGCGAGCAGGTCAATAAGGAAACTTTCGGGGCGTTCGATATTACCGTCGGTTCGCTTTATAAGTGTTGGCTCAATAAAGACAAGTCATTACGAAACCCCACCGCCGATGAACTCGCCGCCGCCAAAAAAAATACCGGAATGCACCTTTTGCGCCTGGATGAAGACGAAATGACCGCAACGGTGCTTGCGGACGGTGTAAGCCTCGACCTTGGAGCCATCGGCAAGGGGTTCGCCCTCGACAAAGCGGCCGAGGTACTTGAAGAATGGAGCATTTCGACGGCATTTCTTCATGGAGCCGGTAGTACCGTTCTGGGTATGGATAAACCTAAGGGCACTAACGGCTGGCCGGTAACCATGAGCCTGCTTAATGATCTCTGGAAGAAGGACAAATCCGCAGAATCGAAAATTGAAACCCTTGAAATATACGATGTTGACAACTCTGCTCTTAGCGGATCGAATCTCGAAGTGGGAAGTCACGTTATTGAACCGCGTCTCTTTAAACCCGTAGAGGCAAATATCGCGGCTTGGGCTGTAACGAAAACCGCGGCACTGGCCGATGCGATTTCAACGTCACTTCTGGTTATGACCGACGAAGAAACGAAAAATTACTTTAAAAAGCATAAAAAACAGAAAGGAATGGTTATTTCTCCCGATTCAGACGATTCATATAAAATCAAAAAGTATGGAAAATGGAAATAGCCGGTTTAAACGCATAAAGCGTGTTTGGGGTCGCAAATGGATTATTTTAAATTCCGAATTAAAATTATTATAATACTGGCATTATTTAGCACTTTCCACTAATCTAACCGTAAGATTACAGTTTTGTGGTTAGGGTGAGCTTACACATTTGCTTTTTGCGCCTTTTCTTTATATATTTCGAGTACTTTTGTCTGTAGGCTTAGGTTTTAATGAATATAGATACTCAAAAAAATGGTTCTGTTATGGTTGTCGGCGGAGGTATTGCCGGCATTCAATCCGCCCTTGATCTTGCCGATTCCGGCTATAAAGTTTATCTCGTCGAGTCCAGTACGGCTATCGGCGGCAGGATGGCTCAACTCGATAAGACTTTCCCGACTAATGATTGTTCGATGTGTACCATCTCCCCGCGTCTTGTCATGGCAGGGACGCACCGCAACATTGAGATAATCACAAATGCAGAACTGACAAAATTAGAGGGACCGGCCGGCAATTTCAATGCTATGGTCACAGTCAGCCCAAATTTCGTCGACCAGGAAAAGTGTACCGGTTGTGGTGAATGTGCCCAGATTTGCCCGGTCAAAATCGAAGACGAGTATAACCAGGACCTTGGAGCCAGGAAGGCCATCTTCAAGAAATATCCTCAGGCAGTTCCTAATAAGTTTTCCATGAGCCGCCTTGGTGTCGCTCCTTGTTACGATTCCTGTCCGATACACGGAAATCCCAGCGGGTATGTAGCATTAGCTGCCGAAGGCAAGTTTCAGGAAGCTTATGAATCGGCTACCGAGAAAAATCCGTTCCCCTCGATCTGCGGCAGGATCTGCGAGCATCCGTGCGAACAGAATTGCAACCGTGACAATCTCGATTCCCCAGTTTCCATCGCATATATTAAGAGATACCTTGCCGACTGGAATGTCGAAAATGGCACGAATCTTACTGCCGAAGAAAAACTTGCCTCTATCGAAGAAAATGGCAAAAAAGTCGCGATAGTGGGCGCAGGCCCGGCAGGGTTGTCAGCCGCTCTGGAACTTCGAAAACTCGGGTATGGAGTAAGGATCTTCGAGAAACAGTCCGTTATGGGCGGAATGATGTCGCTTGGTGTTCCGGCCTATCGTCTGCCGTCGGAGGTTATTGACCGTGATATTCAAAACATTCTCGATTACGGCGTTGATGTTCAGTTAAACAGCCCTATTGACAGCGAAGAACAGATAGAGGATTTTCTCGAAGATGGCTTTGAGTCCGTTTTTCTTTCTGTCGGATCGCATATCAGTGCGACAATGCGTATGAAGGGTGAAGAGCTTGAAAAGGTTTCCCATGGTATCGATTTTCTGAGGGATGTCAGGCTCGGCAAAAAGACGGAGGTACAGGCAAATACGATTGTTATAGGCGGCGGTAATGTCGCTATGGACTGCGCCAGAACGGCTATTAGATTAGGTGCCCAGAAGGTTTCACTTGTCTGCCTGGAAGAACGTGACAAGATGCCGGCATATCCCTGGGAGGTTGAATGGGCCCTTGAAGAAGGCGTTGAGATTCATGACGCCAGCGCCACCAAAACTATTCTTGACATCGACGGCAAGTTCGTCGGACTCGAACTGCTTGAAGTTGAAAAAATGGAATTCGTCGACGGCAGGCTCGATCTTAAGACTGTTTACGCTTCCGAGTCAATTTTATCAGGGCGCGAATTGATAGTAGCTATCGGTCAGAGGCCCGACCTTGGATTTCTCGACGAAGAAAGCCGGATCAAAGTTACACCGCGCGGTACTATCGCCATTGACGAAAAAACTTCCATGACTTCCATGCCGGGTGTCTTTGCAGGCGGTGACGCTGTTCGCGGTGCAGCGAGCGTAGTCCAGGCCACAGCGGACGGTCAGAAGGCAGCAAAGGCGATAGACGCTTATATCAAAGGCGTTGAGTTTATTGCCGAGGTTGATGATTCCCCAGTTGTTGAGATTACCGCGGACGAACTTAAGGAACGCAAAGAAAAGAAAATTCAGCGAGCCGTGATGGGCGTCATCGATCTTGATAAGCGTATGAGCACGTTTGACGAAGTTGACGTTGGATTTACCGAAGAACAGGTAAAGGCCGAAGCATCCCGCTGCTTGTATTGCGCAATTTGTAGTTATTGTAAACAATGCGAAAAGGTTTGCGAGGCCGATGCCATCTGTTATGATGATAAACCGAAGAATCTTTCGCTAAATGTCGGAGCTGTTATCCTTGCGCCGGGCTTTGATCTCTATGACGCCAGGAAAAAGGGCGAGTACGGTTATGGCCGCTTCGACAATGTAGTCAGCAGCATGGACTACGAACGTATTGTAAGTGCTTCCGGTCCCTTCGAGGGACATATTCAGCGATTGAGTGACGGTAAGGCACCGAAAAAAATAGCTTTTATTCAATGCGTCGGTTCGCGGGACTCGGAAAATCCGTACTGCTCGTCGGTATGCTGTATGTATGCCACTAAGCAGGCGATGATAACCAAAGAGCATCTGCCCGATGTCGAGTGCAAGGTGTTTGTAATGGATGTGCGGGCCTTCGGAAAAGGCTTCGACGAGTATTACGAGCGTGCTAAAGACAAATACGGAGTTCAGTACATTTATACGCGACCGTCGAGTATTATGCAGAACTTTAAGACCGGCGACCTGTCGATGCAGTTTACAGTCGACGGTAAAAACTGGGTTGAGGAAGATTTCGATATGGTGGTTCTCGGTTCCGGCCTTTGCGCAAGCGAATCTGCCAAAAAACTCGTCAAAGCATGCGACATAGAAGTAAATGATCACAATTTCGCATTGTCGTCGCAGTTTGCTCAAACCTTATCTTCGCGTGAAGGCGTTTATCTCGCCGGCGCATTCGAAAGTCCGAAGGACATTCCGGAAAGTGTCACACAGGCAAGTGCCGCCGCGGGAAAGGCCATGGAGTTGCTTGCCGATGTACGCGGTACAGAAGTCGCCGCCAAGACTTATCCCGATGAAAAAGAAACCGAAGGACTCGAACCTCGCATAGGTGTATTCGTCTGTCACTGCGGTTCTAATATCGGCGCGGTGATAGACTGCGAAAAAGTCGCAGGCATCGCCGCTAAGCTTGACAAGGTCGTGTTTGCAACAGATTTGCTATATACCTGTTCGCCGGATGGTTTGTTAGCGATCAGAGACAAAATTGAAGAGCATAATCTGAATCGCGTGGTCGTGGCATCGTGTACTCCCCGAACTCACGAACCCCTCTTCCGGGAAAATCTCAAAGAAGCCGGTCTCAATCCATACCTCTTCGAGATGGCCAATATTCGCGATCAATGCACGTGGGTTCACGCAAACCTCGGCAGCTTTACGGAAAATAAGGCTATCGACCTTATTGCAATGTCTGTCGGCAGGGCACGTGAGATAGAGGCTCTAAGTTCCCAGACATATGTCCCCAAACGCAGCGGCCTCATTATCGGGGGAGGTGTTTCCGGTATGACCGCCGCGTTATCTATTGCCGACCAGGGTTTTGATGTGTATCTTGTTGAAAAGACCTATCGGCTTGGCGGAGAAAGCGTCAAAGTAAAAAGTACTGTTGAAGGATACGATCCGACGAAGCTTGTTAAGGAACTTGAAGACAGGGTTGTCGCCCACGACAAGATCGCCGTTTATACCCACTCGACGGTTCAAGAGAGTACCGGGTTTGCAGGCGACTTTAAGACAAAAATAGCCGTTGGAGATCAAAGCGTAGAGGTACAGCACGGTGCCGTCATAATAGCGACCGGTGCAAGCGAGTCAAAACCCGACGAATACATGTACGGTCGTGACGATAGGATCGTTACCCAGCAAACGCTGGAGGACCTGATTTATACTCATCCTGAGACAATTAAGGATATTAGCGAAGTTGTGATGATCCAGTGTGTCGGTTCTCGACAGGAAGGGCGGATGGTTTGCAGCAGGGTTTGCTGCACCGAGGCGATCAAAAACGCGTTAGCTATTAAGACGCTAAATCCCGCCGCTAATGTCGCTGTTCTTTACCGTGATATTCGCACGTATGGTTTCAAGGAAAAATATTATAACCAGGCTCGCCAGGCAGGCGTCTTGTTTTTCCGTTACGATCTTGATAACAAACCGGTTGTCAGTACCGACAATTCCGGCAATATCGAAGTTCGCGTCAAGGATCTGAACTCAATGCTGGACTTGAGTTTTTCTCCAGACGTACTTGCCTTAAGTGCGGCGATGGAAACCAGCGACGATGCCGAGGACGTTAGCGCAGCCTTTAAATTGACGCTAAACCTGGAACGGTTCTTCCTCGAGGCCCATATGAAATTACGTCCGGTCGAATTTTCGTCCGATGGAATGTTTCTTTGCGGAACCTGCCACAGTCCGAAGTTCATCGACGAATCGATAACCCAGGCCCAGGCCGCCGCCGCTAAGGCGGTCAGCATACTATCTGCCGAACTTATGCACATCAGCGGCGTAGTTTCTGTCGTGGACCCGGACGGGTGTGCCGGGTGTCTTACTTGCGTGCGGACGTGTCCGTATAATGTGCCGAAGATTAATGAAGACGGCGTCGCCGAGATCGAATCGGCAATGTGTCACGGCTGCGGAATTTGCGCCTCGGAGTGTCCGGCAAAGACGATTCAGTTGATGCACTACAAGGACGCGCAGGTAATTGCAAAAGCAAAAGCTATGTTTCAGGAAGCGTAAAAAAACAATTACGAATGACGAATTACTGATTATGAATTTGGATTCGCCTTCGGCGAGACTTTTGAACGGTAAATAAAAAATGACAGAATTTGAACCGAAAATAGTAGCTTTTTGTTGTAACTACTGTGCTTTCGCCGCCGCCGACCTGGCCGGTGCAATGCGTTTGCAGTACCCGCATAATGTTCGCATAGTAAAACTACCATGTACCGGCAAGGTCGATGCGATTCACCTGATGAAGGCATTTGAGGACGGTGCCGATGCGGCCTTTGTTGCCGGATGCCTGGAAGGTCAGTGCCACTACCTCGAAGGTAACATCCGGGCAAAAAAACGAATTGCTTATGTAAAGCGGCTCCTGGAAGAGGTCGGCATTGAATCCGAAAGACTGGAGATGTACAATCTGTCCTCGGCGATGGGGGGAAGATTCGCAGAGATAGTGGAAGAAATGACAGAAAAAGTAAAGGCCCTCGGCCCAACATTTATCAGTGCCAGGTTTCATTCTGTTGAGGAATGATTTGTAGTGTTGCTATGGTTTTACTGCAATGCTTAGAATTTATTATTTATAATTGATTATTTATTATTACTTTTAATTTGGAAATACAATGAAAGTAATTGGCGAAAACGAAAATACGGTTGACAACTCTTTCGCACAAGAGATCCAAGAGCATTGCGGCGAAAATGTGAACTTATGTTACCAGTGCCGTAAATGCGCCTCGGGCTGTCCAAACCGTCAGTTTATGGACTTTACACCTACCGAGCTGATGCGTTACGTCCAGCTTGGCATGATCGATCAAGCGATGACAAAAAATACCGTGTGGTTCTGTTTGGCTTGCCAGACATGTACTGCCAGGTGCCCCCAGGATATCGATATCGCAAAGGTGGTAGACGCTGTAAAGATTATCGCAACCGAACGCAGAGTCATTGCAGACGCCGGGAACGTACGCGTATTCAACCGCCTCTGGATGCTAATGCTCAGCTTTATGGGCAGAATGTACGAAGTTGGCCTGGTAGGCTCGCTTAACATGGTCACCGGGAAACCATTTAACGATATTGCGCTAGGCAAAAAAATGATCTTAAAAGGCAAACTGAAATTCATTCCGTCGATCAAGAAACCCTTTACGATGATGAAAATGTTTTCAAGAGCAAAAAAAATAAAACAAAGAAAAGCTAATGGCTAAAGGCTAAAGCTATTCCATAAGGATAATTAAATGAAAGTAGGTTATTACCCAGGTTGTTCGCTGCACTCTACCGGTATCGAGTACGATATTTCTACGAAAAAGGCTTGCGAAATACTAGGGATAGAGCTAGACGAGATAGAGGACTGGATTTGCTGCGGTTCTTCGCCGGCTCATCAGTGCGATGAGCTTATGAGCGTAGCTCTACCGGTAAAGAATATTTCCCTTGCTGAAAAGGGCGGTCTAAAGGATATTTGTGCTCCCTGTGCTTCGTGCTACGCCAGACTAAAAGATGCGCAGCAAAAAATGACCGACGATCAGATCCGTAAAGATGTCGAAGAGGTGATCGCAGCGGACGCACCCGGTGATATTGAAATCCTGCATGCCCTCGATATGTTCGTGGAAAGATGCGGATACGATGCTATCGGCGAAAAGGTCGTAAAAGCACTCGACGGTGTCAAAGTCGCCTGTTACTACGGCTGCCTTATGACACGCCCGCCGAAGGTTACCGGCAAAACAGATTTCGAGAATCCGACCGCGATGGAAGAACTCATCGAAACCCTCGGCGGCGAAACAGTCGATTGGAACCTGAAGACATTCTGCTGCGGAGCCAGTTTTGCCCTGACAAATCTCGATGTCGTACTCGAACTGACAAAAAAGATTCTGGACGACGCTCAGACTTGCGGTGCAAACGCCATAGCCGTCGGCTGTCCACTCTGCCAGGCAAACCTTGACGGCAGACAATTGCAGATCAACGAAAAATACGGGACAGATTTCAATATCCCGATTTTTTATTTTACACAACTTATGGGTATTGCTTTTGGCGTAGAATCAAATGAACTGGGCCTGACAAAGCATATCACCGAAGTTGAAGATTTCCTCGAAGAAAGGTCGCTATTATGATAGTTGCTGACAGAAAACCCCTCGATGAGATTCTCGAATCCGTCAAGGACTACAAAAAAATAATGCTGATGGCCTGCGGCGGATGTGTTACGATATGCTTTTCCGGCGGAGCGAAGGCGGCCGAACTCCTGGCAAGCCAGATTAAAATGGCCCGTGAAAAAGAAGGCAATCCCATCGAGATCGTGGAATGCACCCCCGAAAGACAGTGCGAGTTCGAGTTTATCGACGCATATAAGGATCAGCTAAAAGACGTCGAAGCGGTCCTTTCCATTGCCTGCGGAGTTGGCGTCCAGACCATGAATGAGCACTTCGAAGAGACTGTCACTTTACCCGGCCTGAATACTAAGTTTATGGGTTACCCTGTCGAGCACGCACTCTGGGAAGAGCGTTGTGCCGGTTGCGGCAATTGTGAGCTTCAGTGGACCGGCGGGATTTGCCCGATAGCCAGATGCGCAAAAAAACTCCTCAACGGCCCGTGCGGAGGTTCCTCAAATGGGGTATGCGAGGTCGATAAAGACACTCCATGCGTCTGGCAGCTAATATACGACCGCCTCGAAAAGATTGGTAAACTTGATAATTTAATGGTTGTAAGAGAACCGAAAGACTGGCGGGGCAGTACAAGTTCCGGGCAACGTAAAATTAAGTTTGAGGAGGCTATGTTATGAAAGCTGGAAGTACTTTAGAGAGGATATTAACAGCAGGAGAGTTTGCCGTTACCGCAGAGCTCGGTCCGCCGGCCAACGCCAATCCGGATGCGGTCAGGAAAAAAGCAGCTTATTGCGCAGGTGTCGTAGACGCGGCAAACGTAACCGATAACCAGACCGCGGTTGTGCGAATGTCTTCGATTGCGGCGTCGGCTATTGCGCTTCAGGCCGGAGTTGAACCTGTCGTCCAGATGGTTTGCCGCGACAGAAACCGCATTGCAATGCAAAGCGACCTGCTTGGCGCGTCAGCATTGGGATTAAAGAACATACTCTGCCTGGCAGGCGACCACCAGACATTCGGTAATCATCCGGGCGCGAAGGGTGTGTACGATCTTGACTCGCTGCAACTGGTTTCGATGCTTAAAAGGATGCGGGACGATAAAGTTTTCCAGAATGGCGAACCGATTAAAGAGTTTGAGCCAAAGTTCTTTATCGGAGCCGTCGAAAACCCATTCGCCGATCCGTTTGAATTCAGGGTATTCCGTCTTGCCAAAAAGGTCGCCGCCGGTGCCGACTTCATCCAGACCCAGTGCATTTTCGATATACCAAGATTTGAGCGTTGGATGAAACTTGTAGTCGACAAAGGCCTCCACGAACAAACATACATCATGGGCGGTATTACACCGGTAAGATCCCACCGCGCACTGGTCTACATGAAAAACAACGTCGCCGGAATGAGCATACCCGACGAACTGATAACCAGAATGGAAGGCGCCAAGGACCCCAAAGAAGAGGGCGTTAAGGTAGCCCTCGAAACAATAGAGCAGATAAGAAATATCGAAGGCGTAGCAGGCCTCCACCTGATGCCGATAGGCTGGGAAAGCATAACGGAGACCATCCTGGAGCAGGCAGACCTTCTCCCAAGACCAAAAGTTTAGATCAGTGTGGGCATGATTTACCCTATAAAATTAAAAAGCAGCGTTCCAATTTAATGAGACGCTGCTTTTTTCGTTTTGTAAATCTTATAGGTTTACTTATTTGCTTTAACCGCAGATTCAACAGTGTTAAACAGCAGCATAGTAATGGTCATAGGACCGACGCCTCCGGGTACCGGTGTGATAAGGCTTGCTTTTTCTTTCACGGCCTCAAAGTCCACATCGCCTACTAGCCGGTAGCCTCTCTTTTTCGTTGCGTCTTCGACACGGTTAACACCGACATCGATAACTACCGCACCTTCTTTAACCATGTCGGCTGTGACAGTGTTCGGCCAGCCGGTCGCGGCGATTATGATGTCAGCTCGTTTTACGTGCTCGGCGGTGTTTTTTGTACGTGTGTGGCATACGGTAACAGTAGCATTGCCCATCGGGCTTTTCTGGATGAGCATATTGGCGATTGGTTTTCCGACGATATTACTTCTCCCGACCACAACGACTTCTGCACCTTCGATCTTAATGTTATTTCTAAGAAGCAGCTGAATAATTCCATGCGGTGTGCATGGCAAAAACGCCTCTTCGCCGACAACCATCTTACCAACGTTTACAGGGTGGAATCCGTCGACGTCTTTATTAGGGTCGATAGCAAGAAGAACCTGGCTCTCGTCAAGGTGCTTGGGAAGCGGCAGTTGAACCAGAATACCGTTGATCTTCGGGTCATTATTTAGCTTATCGATAAGTGCCATCAAATCTTCCTGGCTGGTATCGGCGTCAAGACGGTTGTCGTCGGAAAATATCCCGATCTCTTCGCAGGCCCGCTCTTTGGCCGTAACATAAGACTTTGACGCCGGATCCTCACCGACAAGCACCACAGCCAGGCCCGGAACGATCCCTTCTTCCTTGAGTTTCGCGACTTTTTCCTTCAATTCGGCCCGCATTTCGGCTGCGACCTGTTTACCGTCAATTATCTTTGCTGACATATCAAATTGCTCCTGAAAAAAAATTATGAAAATTTCATTTTATACAAAAATATTTTTCTTTTTATAATACTTTATAATTATGATTAATCTATCATTATTCCGCTAATTTTTCACATATTGAGACTTCGTTTACTTTCTCGTAATAGCCGAACCTGACAATGTCACTGAGTGTAACGTTTTTACTAGTAACTACTTATGTGTCTTTACCTGTTTTATTTAAAGATGCATCAAGCCCTGAACCACTTGACTTTTATAGCTGGATTTGGTATACTGAAGGTTTGGTTCAGAGCGTGGAATTCTATTTATGAGTTGTCTTTATTTTAAAAAATCAATTATTTAAATATAAAAATCGTAACGTTTTTAGTGCTTCGGGGCACTAAATGTTGTAGAGTCAAAGGCTTTAAATGGGCAACAAGGGCGATTATATTGAGTTAGTCGAGAAAGCACAACTCGGCGACAAGGAAAGCATGAATCTACTGGCTGAGTTAGCCAGGGAGAGACTGCGCGTCTTTGCCTACAGATTAACGTTAAGAGAAGATTTGTCACAGGATATAGTTCAGGAGTCAATGTTAGAAATGTTTAAAGTACTAGGTAAATTAAAACGAGCTGACCGTTTCTGGCCGTGGATTTACACAATTACTTACAACAAGATACGCCGGCACTGGCGTACCGAGAAACGCCACAAGTCAGTCTCTATCGGCGAAATGGATTTCGGTGACGACCACACGGATAACCGGGGGGGCCTGGAAAATCTCGTTGCTAAGGAGTTGAAAGAAGTTGTTCTTTCGGCTATGAAGCAGCTTAAGGACAGTCACCGTGCAGTGCTTACAATGCGCTGCTATGACAATATGAAATATTCAGAAATTGCTGAACTTATGGGTTCCAGTGAGCTTGGGGCGCGAATGCTCTTTTTGAGAGCAAAAAAATCACTTGGAAAACATTTATCTCGCCGAGGACTTGGCAGTGGAGCACTGCTTACAGCGCTGGTTGTATTTGGTAAGGTTACAGCACCTACCCAGGCAGCCGCTTCACAGATAACCGTAACGGCAGCAGCGACGCAAGTCGGTGTAACCGCTTCGGTTATCGGGGCAGTCGCAAGCAAAACAGCTTTAGTAGCTCTCACTGCCGCAGGGGCAATTGCTGTCGGAACGACCATGCTTCCGGACGCGGCACCTGTTATCAATTCACCTGCCCAGCAGCACATTGCAAACATGATCACCGCTTTGCCCACACAAAACGAAATTAGTGAGAGCATTGAGGATCGCTGGGATTACTATCCGGACGGACGAAAAGGTGCTCTGATGAGCAGGCTTATGATCCTCAATGAGGATCGCCAGAATTCCTATTGCCAATGGCTCCAGGATGAAACCTGTAACTATTTCTATGACAAGTCTGAAAACACTGTATATATAAACAACTTCAGGCACTGGGCAAGCGATCTTTACGTGTCTGTTTTGCCAACCGACAGCCCGCAAACCATTGATTTTCTTTCTAAGGTTCAAACTATTTCTCCAGACTTTAGACCTGTCAGAGCTACCGGAGACAGTCTTCTTATTGTTACCACTCACGATAACACGATTAACAGCAGTAATTCTAAGATAACGCACCACCAGAACGCCATGCAGGAAGATTTCTTCAGTTATACCTGGGCCGAGGGACTTGAGTTTGTCGATAATCGAGATGATATCCATCGCCAGGGGTGGTGTTACTTCAGGGTAAAAGGCGAAATGGCCGGCGCAAAGGTCACAGGTACCGGAAGGCTGCCGCTATTTTATAAGGCAAGCAAAGAGCATAGGCCATGGCTAAAGCTAAAAATAGAATCACCGCAGGGACTTCAGTACATTTTTGATGCAGGCTCAGGGGCCGTAATAGTTAGTGCAGATAGCGGAAAAATCGCAACTTACCCCGCAGGTTCCTTCTTTAAGGGCCTTTCAAGGCAGTGGATGGGACTCCATACTATCGATACTATTAGACGCGACGCTGCTGAAAAGAAAATCATGTTTGAGACACGATACACTGCCGGTCAAGTTAACGCGGATGTATCCGTTCTTTATGGTCAGACCACTGCGGTTTATACCGTAGATATGGAAAGGGACCTTATAGAAAAGATCGAATTTTTAAATAATTCGGATGGCGATTCGGAAACAGTAGGCTCATTGGAATTCTCCTACCTTCAGCAAGCCGACCCATCCACTCTTGAATTCAAAGAGCCAGTGCCTGAGCGATCAAGGAGATTTCAGCACAACGCTATGGGTATATTGTGGCTGTCACAACTTGCAGAAGGCAAGCTTGCTGACTAGAATTAGTTTCAAAGGGTGAAGATTTGAGTAGGCTGTATGTTTATATCATTTCTATTATCGCAATTCTTGTAATTGCCCAGTGCCCTGTTCTGCGCGCCGACGAACCACCAGGTGGCTTAGAAATTATTGATTTTGAGGATCTTACCGAAGGCACCGTTTATACTGATGGCGATATATTCACAACTTCTTTCGCCCAAGTCACCGTTGAACTTATGGGGCCGTATTCCGGAGTAAGCAACGACCCCAATCAATTCGTAAATGTTTCTGCAGCCAATATTGCCGGCGGTTCGGGTATTGAACTCGGTGAGATCAGAAACTTAAATCTCGACTTTGATTTCGGGGGTTCGGTTGACAGTCTCGGCTTTTCATTCTATCAGGGCAAACCAAATCTAAACCTTTATGTAAATGGTGAGATGGTTTATTTAGATGATTTCGAGCAACTAAATAATATTACCGTCGGAGGTGCTGCGGTTTCTGTTACCTTAAACGACCCTAACCAGGGACAACTCGAGATGACAGGGACAATATATTCTTTCAAGGTCGGCGGCGAGCAGCTCTGGATCGACGATATGGCCGTTAGCCCTGCCGGAATTACAACTTACTATGTTGATGTAAACGGAAATGACAGTAGTCCCGGACTGGATAAGGAAGGTGCTTTTGCTACTATTACAAAGGCAATAAGTACCGCTCGTCCCAACGAGATCGTTGCGGTTTATCCGGGGATATATAACGAATCTTTTTCTTTCATCGGCAAGCCCCTGACACTTCAGGCTGTAACCGAACCGCCTGTCATACAATCTCCGGGTCTTATTGCCGTATCATTCACCGCTGGCGACGGTAAAGACACGATAATGCAGAACTTTATTATTGAAAACTGCGGCACAGCTATATTCTGCTTAGCAGGTACGCCTACGATAAGAAACATTACCGTTGCCAACAATGAATTTGGGATTACTGCTCACGAAAGTTCCAAGCCGAGTATTTACAATTGCATTTTCTGGAACAATGCCAATGGAGATGTCGCCGGATGCGATGTTAGTTATTGCTGTAGTCAGCAGTTATTGCCCGGCTTAGGAAATATCAGTACCGATCCGATGTTTGTCCGACCCGCCGATCTCGACGACAACTTCACCCCGGATGACCCCAATGATGACATTTTTATCTGTGGTGATTACCATCTTAAGAGTTCAGGCTGGCGCTGGAGCGAATCTCCTATGCACGGATCAAACTGGTATTTTGATGACGAGGGCACCAGAAGATGTATCGATGCCGGCATCCCTTCTTTTGGGCTTAATGCAGAGCCTAAAACAATCTCCCTTGACCCTGAAAACGAATGGGCAGCCAATATTCGAGTCAATATGGGAGCTTATGGAGGTACCGCAACGGCCAGCATGGCCCCGCATGACCATGCTTTTTTATCCGATATAAACAATGACGGTTTTGTTAACGGAAACGATCTTTCGCTAATTGCCGGACAATGGCTCGAGTCGGATTTATATATTCCAGGCGATCTGAGCAGAGACAGCAATGTAAATTTGTTCGATTTCTCACTCTTTGCCTCTGAGTGGGGTAAAATGAACGAATGGGCCAGGAAAATAAGTTTCACAGAATACTGGCCTATGGACCTTTACTCAAGATGGGAATCGGATGTTGTCGAAGGAATTGGATTTGATCTTCTAATAACCAACATCTTTGTCAAAAACGGCGTGAAAATATGGGAGTTTACTAATAACCATAATACAGCCGAAGGTTTTGTAAACCAGGTCGAAAACCGTTTTTATCTTGGCGGGGTTTTATATTCTGTTCAGGACCCTAACCAACTGCAAACTTTACCGGCAAAATCGGACAATTACAAACCCTTGTTTATGCAGTCGATGGTCTCTGGAACACCTTTTGAGCTTGAAGATTCGACTGAATTGACACCGGTCAGGGGATCATTGGCTTCAGTACTCGAAAATTCCGATTTAGCTATCGAAGATTTTCCAAATCGTGGCCAAAATGATGTTTTGGCCCTGTTCGAAGACTACGGATTATCTTCTCAAAAAATAACAGCAATTTTCGCAAAAGGCTCTGGTCCTTTGTATATAGCCTCCGACTTTACCGAACATCGAATAATCCGGGAATTTTTCAGAATCGAATTCTAGGGAAATATTGTGTATCGAAAACAATTTCTTTTTATTTAATGAAATAGGTTGACAAATGAATATAGGGTGATATACTTAAAAAGTTGAATATCTTTAACTATATTCCAGAAAGCTGTTTTTGAGACAAACTTATGGAGTTTAGGGTAGATAAATTTAATAAGATGGTTCTTAATCTTTCACGATGCGCGAAAGCACGGGCGGCTTTTACACTCATTGAATTGCTTGTAGTTATCGCCATCATTTCAATGCTTATTGCAATAACCGCTCCGGCTTTAGATTTTGCCCGGGAAAAGGCCACCACTATACAAGCCAATTCCAATAAGCGTAATATTGCCACCAGCCTGAATGTCTTTGCCAATGACAATTCCGACCGTTACCCTCATTCCATTGCTTCAGTTGGTGGTGTCGGTACTAATTACATACGGTGGAACTGGACCGATCCACGAATTATGACTGGATATAACGGAAGTGACTATCCTCGCAAGTCAAATGGCGGGCACCGCTCGATGAGTGCTTACCTTAAGAGTTATATCGAAGATCCGGAAATACTGCACTGTCCAAATGCTCCCACAAAATACAAATATATCAATGAGTCATGGGAAGCCGGCGACAAATGGGATAACCCCGATCGTATTGACCCGCTGGACCCTATGACCGGCTCATATTGTTTCTGGTGGGGCTACAGAGGATACCTTTCTGACCAGGGTAAAGTCTTCAAAGGACCGTCAAGATCTTCCGGCGGTATGGGCCAGAGTCGTATGCTTATGGGTGATTATTTCGGCTCGGACACATGGAGAAACATAGGAGAGTATGGCTCCTGCGAGAGTTTTAAAGGTGCCGGAGTAACAGCTTCTTATCCCGTCTTTTCCGATTTCAATTCAGGAGGTGATATCACCCGGAAACCGCCCGAAATCAAACTCAATGCAGTTTTCACCGATGGCCATGTCGAAACTTACGATTCTTCCGATGTTGTGACGTTGGAAGTTGCGCAAAGATGGGATGGTAAACTCCCCTTTGATCCGTTAATCAGAAAAGGTAAATTCTATTTGCCAAGAAGTGCGATGCCCTGATCCTCCATTTTCTGCTTTAAAACTTTAGACTTGTTGTTTATCTGTTTTTCCTGCTTTTTCGCAGAAAATTTGCGTCAACACATTTTTTTTCCTCAGGGTGTAACTTTAATCTCATTTTCTCTACTATCCTGTTGAATTGATCGTTTTTTGTTGAAATTTAATATTGTTTTTGAAAGGAACGGAAAAATGAAGAACAAAGGACTAAAGATCACAGTTGTTGCATTACTTGCTGTACTCCTCTTCAGCGTAAGTGCAATCGCCGAACCACCCGCCAATAATCGCGGCAGGGGAGCTGGAATGGGTAGGCCAATGGGCTCTATGGAAGATGGCACCCCGCCAATGGCTTTCAGGGGCGGACCTGCTATGAGAGGCCAAGGCCGAATGCAAAATCGCCGCGGACCGGCTATGCAGGGCAAAGAATCCCGAAAAATGGGCAATGGCCGTCATTCAAAAGGCAAATCACGCGGTAACGGTAAGGCTCGCCAAATGAAGGGCAAAGACCAGAGTCGTCCGATGATTGGTAGGGGTCGTGGAATGGGCCAAGGCCAGCAGATGATGGGTAGAGGGCGTGGAATGGGCAGAGGTCGTGGAATGGGTCAAGGCCAGCAGATGATGGGTAGAGGTCGCGGAATGGGCCAAGGCCAGCCGATGATGGGTAGAGGTCGCGGAATGGGCCAAGGCCAGCCGATGATGGGTAGAGGTCGTGGAATGGGCCAAGGCCAGCCGATGATGGGTAGAGGATTCCGCGGTGGCAGAAGGTAATTACTATCAACCACAGCAAATAAAAACAAAAGGCCCGAAATGCAATCAACAAGCATTTCGGGCCTTAGTTATAAAAAGCTAATAGCTAATTAAGCTCCTTGTCCTTCCAGTATTTTGCAGCAGATACTGTAGCCTGAAGGGCAATACCGTTTTCGGTCACTTGATATATTTCCATCCCGCTTGAGATATCTCCTGCCGTATTTGCCGCTCCGCCTTTATCGCCTGCCTTAGCTGCTGCGTCGGCATGAGCACCGACTTCCCAGCCCTTTTCTACAAAATTATTCATCGCGTCAGTAGTATTAAATATCATCAACTGCCGAAAATCTTTTACACCCAAACCAAGCCCTACACCGCCAAGACCCATTTTCATATACGTCTTTTTACCGGTTTCATTGTCAACAACCATCCCAAAACCATTACCGGCGCTGGCGATAAGCACATTAACGTTAACATTGCTGAACACGCCGTAGCCAGGCGATTCTTTTATTTTCCGCTTGATCTGGGGGTATTTGGCGGCCATCTTGACGATAACCTCTTCGTGAAGATCAGCAATGCTCTGTTTTTTTTCCCTAGGCGTCAAGCCCTTAGCCGAAGTGCACCCGCAAATACTAAAAGAAACCCCCGCCAAAAATACACTTACAATCATCATTTTTTTCATAATTCATACTCCCAAAAAGTTTTAAAATACCGTTTCCACAAGACCATTTCGGCAAATAGATACAACTCACAAAAATTCCGAATAAATATTGATTTCTTCTATTTTGCGTAATATTATAAATAAGTAAAGTACTATATGTATAAAATTTCAAACAAAAAATGCCAAACCTCCATTTTTCCACTGCATTTGACAATCTCTTATTGCATAAAACCAACAAATTTGTATAGTTGTGCATATTATAAGCAATTAGCTTAGTCTAAAATTACCGCTAAGACATTATTGGAAAGGATTTTAAATGTTTACAGGCTTACTTGCAGCGAGTGCAAATTCCCTTAATTTTTTAGACAAGGCAGTCCTGATTATTTATTTAGTCGCTATTGTCGGTATTGGCTGCTTTGCCGGGATGCGATCCAGAAAAGGCACGGAGGGCGGCAAGGATTACTTTCTCGCTGGTGGCTCACTTCGCTGGCCGATGATCGGTCTTGCACTGTTTTCTACAAACATTTCGACGATTCACCTCGTCGGTTTCGCCGAAGAAGGCTACAAAAATGGTCTCGTCGCCGGTAATTTCGAATGGATGGCACCGTTTCTGCTGATCGTTCTGGCCTTATTTTTTGCCCCATTTTATATCCGTTCACGAGTCGCTACGCTCCCCGATTTTCTTGAAAGACGATACAACCGGGCAAGCCGCGACTGGCTCGCTGTTCTGTCGATCATATCGGCAATATTCATCCACATCGGCTTTACGCTTTACACCGGCGCCGTTGTATTGAAAGGCTTGTTCGGTATACCGATTATGTACAGTATCGTCGGCACCGCATTGCTGACAGGTCTCTATACCATTGTCGGCGGACTGATGGCCGTTGTAGTAACCGAGTCCATTCAGACCATCGTTCTCCTTGCAGGTTCCATACTCATTACGATCTTCGGTTTAGTTAAGGTCGGCGGATGGGGCGGCATTGTCGATAATGTCGAAGCGGTCAAACTGACAATGCTAAGGCCTTCCACTGACCCTGCCAATCTTCCGTGGTATTCGATATTCCTCGGCTATCCTGTAATCGGCCTGTGGTACTGGTGTGCAGACCAGACCATCGTTCAGAGAGTCCTTGGCGCAAAAGATGAAAATCACGCACGCATAGGCCCTCTGTTTGCCGGTTTCATAAAGGTACTTCCCGTATTCATTTTCGTTCTGCCGGGCATCATGCTCGTCGCCCTGATCAACCAGGGACAATTTGAGCCTCTGGATGATTCAAAAGACGCGTATGCTTATTTAATTACAAATTTGCTACCTACCGGACTTACCGGAGTCATGGCAGCCGCACTGTTAGCCGCATTGATGAGTACGGTTTCGGGTGCATTGAACTCGATTGCCACACTCTTCAGCTACGACCTATTCAAGCGATGGCGCCCGGATACATCTGACAATCAACTTGTCTACATTGGCAGAGTGGCAACCTTTGTCGCTATGATTGTTGCGATTTTCTGGTCAAAGTACATAGGACATTTCAAGGGCATTTACCAGGGGTGTATTTCACTGATATGCTATGTTGCTCCGCCGATAACCGCTGTTTTCCTGCTCGGTGTTTTCTGGAAGCGTGCCTCGGGACTGGGAGCTATTGTAACGCTCGTTATTGGCTCGATAATGGGCTTTATAGTTTTTCTGCTCGAATGGTTCAAGGACACAACTCCAGGGTTCGTTATCAGTTTGATGGAACGTATCGAATCTGCCAGAGAGGTTCAGTTCTCATTTGACTACAAATCTGGCACCGGTTGGACCCTGCCTGCCATGCTTGCCGGTTTCTATCTTTGCATGGCATGTATAGCAATTCACATTGTCGTTTCAATATTTAAGCCGCACGTTCATACCGAAGACAGTCAATCTCTCGTGTGGGGCAACCCGCTTGATTGCCTAAAGGCTCCGGGATGGAAAGGCCTCGGCGATTACAGAGTACTTTCGGCTGTGCTGTTTGCGATGATGGTGGCTTTATATGTAATTTTCCGGTAACAAACAAGTATGATGGGCTGTGCCCATGTTGATAAAAATAGCCCGCCTTCGGCGGATTAGTACTACTATCTTTTATTTTCTTGTTTTTTTGCATGTTTTTTTATGCAGCAATATTCGTAAGTTCTTTTATATCAAAATTTAAAGCCGTCATTAACGCAATGGCGAACTTTCGCCGTCCAAACATACCGGTTTTTCTGGCAACTTTCTTAATTAAGCCATGCACTCGAAGCAGTTTATTTCGCCTGGTAGTTCGTCCGGCGTATCAGTTTCATAGTATCATCATTTCAATAAATTTAGGTTTTTTATTTGGACGCTGCTATACTTCTTTTACATAACTAACATTTTTGGTTGCGGCTTGACCGCCCTTTATAATACTCCCCAGAAATCAAACCATGGTATAAGGTTGTATGATGTGCTATAATTAAAGCATCATTAAGTTCTTGTAGGGGTTAGAGTTATGGCAAAAAGACGGCATTTTGGTAAGGAATTTAAGG
>JAIPFN010000106.1 GCA_021736615.1 Phycisphaerae bacterium
CTTCTTGCCAATAATAGCCCCAAACGTGCCTAAAACGATCCTCACATCGGTCATAAACCCCTCTGTTTCGACATACCTGACGTCAAGCTCCAGTTTCTCTTCTATCGTAAGTCCTCCCCTGCCAGACACTTGCGCCAGCCCCGTCAAACCCGGCCGAATCTCCAGCCGCCGCCGCTGCCGCTCATCCCACTCCGCCGCCTGCGCCATATACAAAGGCCGCGGCCCAATAAAAGCCATATCCCCCAAAAGCATATTAAACAACTGCGGCAGCTCATCCAAAGAATACTCCCGCAAAAACCGCCCTATCGGCGTAATACGGGGGTCTGCGCCCGATTTCGGGCTAGCCCCGAACGGATCGGCGTCGGTGCGCATCGTCCTGAACTTGTACATCGTAAACGGTTTGCAGCCCCTGCCGGCCCGCTCCTGCGCAAAAAACGCCGGCCCCTTGCTGGAAACCCTTATTATTACCGCAATAACGACGATTATCGGCAATGCGAAAAGCAAACCGCAAAACGCCAGACAAAAGTCAACGACCCTTTTTAAGACCCGATAAAACAATTGCAATCCCTTTAACAATAACAATGCCGAAAACGGCTTAAAAACAAAAGTGTAACCCCGAATATGCCGATTGTCAAGGTATCAGAACCTTTACAATGGCAAGGGTTGTAGTATATTGATAATGCGTGATTTTTATTGTATAAACGGACTTTTTATGATCAAACTACCATTTACCGGCGATAATCTCAATATCATGTTTACCTGTATCGGCAGGCGTGTTTCTTTGCTCAACAGTTTTCGCAAGAGCGCCGGTCAACTGAAACTGAACTCACGTTTCATAGGTACCGACAGGGATAATCTAAGCCCGGCCCTTCAGCTTTGCGACAAGGGGTATATCGTAAAGCCAGTCACCCACAAGGATTACCTGACGGAACTGCTTGAGATCGTTCGCAATGAAAATATCAAACTGATCGTCCCTACCGTTGATCTCGATCTTAAGCTGCTAGCCGTCAACAAAGCTGAATTTGAAAAACTTGGCTGCTTTGTATTGATCTCAACTCCGGAAGTAATCGACATCTGCCAGGATAAGAGAGAGACCTTCCGTTTTCTCTCCGGTGCGGGATTCGGCACGCCGCATACATGGAAAATTACAAGCGCACTTCGCAAAAAGGATCTGCGGTACCCGTGCTTTCTAAAGCCCTGGGACGGCTATGCCAGCCGCGGAAGCGCTATCGTTAGAAACCGTATGGAACTTTCATTCTACGCCAAGACGGTGCCAAACTGTATCGTG
Organism: Phycisphaerae bacterium; assembly: GCA_021736615.1. The sequence goes on from JAIPFN010000106.1 coordinate 1,289, forward strand.
CAGGAATATGCAAACGGCATTGAGTATACTTGCGATGTGTTCGTTGACTTTGAAGGCATCGTCAGGTGCGTGGTTCCCCGCAAACGGCTTGAGGTAAGAAGCGGTGAGGTGAGCAAAGCGCAGATCGTTAAGGACCCGAAGATCATGGAGACGGCGGCTAACGCGGTGCAAGCACTTTCGGCTGGGCCGGGTGTTATTACCATTCAACTGATCATAAATAATAAGGGCAAGATAAGCCTGATCGAGATCAATCCCAGGTTTGGCGGCGGCGTGCCTTTGTCTATCAAGTCGGGTGCTGATTTTCCGAAGTGGATCCTGCAACTGCTTATCGGCAAGAAACCGAGGATCACGATGGACGGCTTTAAAGATAAGCTTAAAATGCTGCGTTACGACAGTGAGGTCTGGTGTTGAGTGACAGGTTTGAAAGTTACAGGTTTTAAATCGACAGGTATTTACTTATGATATTTGATAAAATAATTGGTGATCACAGACCGGTAAGCTGGGTGATGCAATTCTGGCCGGTTATCGTTGCGGCTTTTGTCAGTTCGTTTGCGGCGACATGGCTTTGCAAGAAGATAGCGATCCGTCTGGGAATCGTCGACAAACCCGACAATCTTGTTAAGACCCACGCCGAGCCGGTCGCCTATCTTGGCGGGATCGGGATCTTTTTCGGTCTTTCCTTCGGAGTCCTTGCAGGATTGTACAGTTTAAAAGACGAAGTGTTTTTCCCTACAGCTTTTCGTTGGCTGCTTGGTATACTTGCAGGCGGAGCGATAGCGTGCTTTATCGGTGTTGTCGATGACATTCTTGATATCAAACCGATCCATAAGATCGGCGGTCAGGTGGTCGCGGCGGTCGCTTTGATAATTGCCGGGGTTCTTCCGGACTTTGTTGCTGTGGCTAATTTTTTAGGCTGGGACGCACCGGAAAGTCTTAACCTGATTCTTGGAGTTCCTTTTGTGATTATCGCTGTGCTTGGCGCTACGAATTCTTTGAACCTTCTCGACGGGCTGGACGGTTTGTGCGCAGGTGTGACTTCTATAATAGGCATCGCGATGCTTATGCTTTCGGTACACCTTGCGACGTGGATGACGGGAGGGGCCAGTGCGTTCGCCGACCCGGTCAGGGTGATCATTTGCCTTGGTTTGATCGGCGGGGTGTTTGGCTTTTTGCCGTTTAACCGGCATCCGGCGAAAATATTTATGGGAGACGCAGGCAGTATGCTGCTTGGGTTTATGGTGGCGGCGTTGTTTGTGCTTTTTGCCAACCAGGGTCCGCGATGGCTGATGGCTTCGCTAATCGTATTCGGCTTGCCGATACTTGATACGGCGACGGCACTGGTTAGAAGAGCGATAAGCAAGAAGCCGCTCTTCGTTTCGGACAGGGGGCATATATACGATCAGATGATCGACCGCGGAATATCACTGAATAAGACGGTTGCGATTTGTTATGCACTTACAGGGCTTTATGCAATAATCGGGCTGGTAACGAGCCAGATACAGGGAAGATACACTCCAATAGTTATGATCGTCGTATTTGCCATATCAGCGATGGTGATCTGGAAGAAGGGGTTTCTGGAGATGGAGGGGCTGCGCGGGGCGAGGAAGAAATGAATAATGTATAATGTCTATTGTATAATACAGAGTTATCAGGCAATGTTACAATAAACTATATTCCCTTGGCATATACGACTTCCTTACTGATTGCTGATTCCATACGGAGTTTAATAATATCTTTCATGACCAGGTCAACTTCTGTCTTGAATATTTCCTGAAGATAAAATTTCAAATCCATGTAGTGCTCAAAAGTAGGCTCTGCCAAATCAACAAGAATATCAATATCGCTATCAGCTGTAAGTTCTCCACGCACCGCCGAACCAAAAAGCCCCAACTGTTTAACGGAAAATGCAGACGGAGAATGGGAGTTTTCAGCCCATAAATGGGTTCGTTTGGTAAAATGGTAACAGGTTACAATCGCAAAGGTAACAAGCGTTATGCTATCGAAATTATTCACATTGCCCTTTCAGGTTTATATAACATTACATGAGCAAAATTAACCATCGTAAAAACTGACAAGCAGAAATATGTTGACAGAGTGCATGTTTTTTTTGTTAAATGACAAAAGCAAACCGAATAACTTTCCCATAAACAAAGTCGCTAACCCTTGACAAGTGGCAATAACCCAAAACTTTATTCTTGACAAAGCACTGGCTTATTGTAATTTATGAAATATGGACTACCACTTTTAGCCAAAAAACATTAAGAAACCAATAAAAAAAAGTTGATACACATACAATAGACTTAATGAGACATCCTTATGAAGGTTAAACTTAGCGAAATACTTATGGGGCTGGAATTCAGAAATTCTGAAAACGCCGCGTTCCTGAATCTCAAGAGCGGTGAGGTTGTTTTAGTGTCCGATCCAGACATTACAGGTATCGATGACGAACATGACATTGATTACTATGATGACAACAAAGATTATATCTCCCTGCCTGATGACTTTGACATCAATGAATACCATATGATGCAGGACTTCATCAGGACCGTATCCGATGACAATATTGCAGAGACTTTGTCTATAAGCATACAAGGCGGCGGTGCATTCAGAAGATTTAAAGATCATCTCTATCATTTTGGGATTCAGGATGAATGGTTTGCATACAGATATAACGAATACAAACAGATAGCAATTGAGTGGTGTCATGATAATAACGTCGAGTATCTTGATGACGAAAAAAAACATCATGCCGGAAATTAAACTTACACCTACTGGACAACTGCACTGGTCAGCAGAAGATTCGTCGGATTCTTTGCATTCAGATATTGCAAATACATTTGAGCAGGACTGGAAAGAAGGGTTATTTCTGCTGGCTGCGGAAAAAAATAATCCGGGCGGCAGTCAAACGCTTCGATACTGGCAAAAAATTGTTAATCGCTACTTAACGGAGTTATGCCATATCCCGGAATCGGAGAATAAGGTTGAGATCAGTTCTCCGGGAGAAGGGGTATTTTCGACATGGGTGCTAACCGCCCCGCCGATGGTCGGAGGGGAATACATATCTGTCGATATGCTGAAAAACATCTGGAACGAATTAGACAAGTGGGTATGTCATCACGTCGAAACAGCAGGCAGTACAAAAACATTTCTTAAAACCCGAGCACCGAAGTGGCACCAGGTCGGGCGAGTTTGCTTTCACTTAGCAGAAAACAAAGCCGACCAGGATCGCCCTTTTGCATTCATGGCTACATATTCGACAGGTTTCGGTTCAGGCGGCAAACTAAAGCATTTGCCGCTGCGAACAGCATTGGAACAATATTCGGGAGCACAAAATCGTAAAGCTTTGATCAACCTTCTTTCACCCGTACAGCAAGCCGCATCCGGTATTCCATGGGTAAGCCGGTTAGTGGATTCGTCTCAGATTTATCAACCAATGGCCTGGGGTGCAGATTCAGCTTATAAATTTTTGCGGTCCGCAGATCAACTGGAATATGCCGGTTTAATGGTGCGGCTGCCGAACTGGTGGAAGAAAAAACCTCGCCCGACGGTTTCTATAACTATTGGAGAAAAAAAGAAGTCCAAACTCGGCACCGATGCGATGCTTGATTTTAATGTCGGGTTTATGCTGGGCGATGAAGGATTAACAGAACAGGAACTCAAAGAGTTGCTCGAAGGCGATGAGGGTCTGGTCTGGTTTAAGGGGCAATGGGTTGAGGTGGACCGCGATAAATTGCAGGAAGCTGTCGAGCATTGGGAGAAGCTTCGGCTTGGCTCGGCTGACGGCGACATATCGTTTATCGAAGGAATGCGAATGCTGGCCGGTGCCTCGGCGGATTTACTTGATAACAAGCAGACCGAGCAGGAGAAACCGTGGGTTCACGTTTCGGCAGGAGATGCGATGCGTCAAATTCTCAGTGATCTTCGTGATCCGGCGAGCCTGAACGATTTTGATTTCGGCAAATCTGTGCAGGCGACTCTGCGGCCGTATCAGGAACATGGGGTTGCATGGCTAAACCTTCAGGCTCAATTGGGATTGGGGGCGTGCCTGGCAGATGACATGGGTTTGGGCAAGACTTTGCAGGTACTTACGCTGTTATCGGCATTGCGGAACAACTCAAAGTCAAAACGCAAAGGGCCTTCGTTACTTGTTTTACCGGCATCGCTGCTGGGGAACTGGAGACAGGAGGCACAGCGATTTACGCCCTCATTAAAATTAACATTTTTACATCCGGCGGAAAACGACCGCAAAAAAATAAAAGAAATCTCAGAGACACCAAAAAAGAAGCTTGCCAAAACCGATCTCGCAGTCACTACATATTCAATGCTGACCCGTCAGAAATGGCTAAGTGAAATAAACTGGAATTTAGTGATCCTCGATGAGGCGCAGGCTATCAAGAATCATTCAACGCGACAAAGCAAAGCAGCTAAAAAGCTGTCGGCTAATTCCAGGATAGCGCTAACAGGAACGCCGGTAGAGAATCGTCTGGGCGATTTATGGTCGTTGTTTGACTTCTTAAATCCGGGTTTGCTCGGATCGGCAAAAGTTTTTAAGGGGTTTATCAAGAACTTGCAGCAGCACGAAACGGATCAGTTTGGGCCTTTACGCAAACTGGTTAGTCCGTATATCCTGCGGCGTTTAAAGACTGATCGGTCAATTATTTCCGATCTTCCCGAAAAGATCGAAACCTCAACATATTGCAAACTCAGCAAAAAACAGGTTAAACTTTACGGCCAGGCCGTCAAGACTCTCAAATCTGCACTTGATACCGCCGAAGGTATTGCACGTCGGGGAGTTGTGCTACAGTACCTGATGCATTTTAAGCAGATTTGTAACCACCCCAGCCAGTTGACCGGTGACGGGGAATACAATCCCAAAAACAGCGGCAAGTTCCTTCGATTGAAAGCAATCTGCGAGGAAATTGCCTCCCGGCAGGAAAAGGTTTTGATTTTCACACAATTCCGGGAAATCACTGATCCGCTTTCGGATTATCTGTCAGCAATTTTCGGCAGGTCGGGCCTGATACTGCACGGCGGTGTACCGGTAAAAAAACGAAAACTTATGGTAGACCAGTTTCAGTCCGACGACGGTCCGCCATTTTTCATATTGTCGCTAAAGGCAGGCGGAACGGGATTGAATCTAACGGCGGCTTCGCATATAATCCACTTTGATCGCTGGTGGAACCCGGCGGTTGAAAACCAGGCTACTGACCGGGCATTTAGGATCGGACAAAAGCGAAATGTCCTGGTGCATAAGTTTGTGACAGACGGCACGATCGAAGAAAAGATCGCAGAAATGATAACCGAAAAACAGAAAATGGCAGATGGAATTCTCGCTTCGGATGGTGGATTGAAATTAACGGAAATGTCCGACGAACAATTGATGCAGATAGTTCGCCTGGACATAACACGTGCTCAATTGTAAAGGAAGTGTATTATGTCATATTATGGTTGGCGTCCTTATGTTTCGGTGGCTCAACAAAGAGCAAAAGCCCGGAAAAAGATGGCAAAATTGCGTAAGCAGGGAATGGATATTCAGCCGGTCGAAATCGAAGGACGAACTATTGCTCGAAGCTTTTGGGGTAAGGGGTGGTGCGACCACCTGGAATCATTTTCGGATTACTCCAACAGACTCCCAAGAGGCAGACGTTATGCCAGAAATGGTTCGGTATGTCATCTGGAGATTCAAGAAGGGCGAATTGAAGCGATGGTCAGCGGTTCGGAGTTGTATAAAGTAAAGATAAACATCAAACCGCTAAAACAAACTATTTGGAAGTCGATCAAGCAAAGGTGCTCCGGAAAGATCGGTTCAATGCTCGAATTATTGCAGGGAAAGTTGTCTGACCAGGTCATGTCAATCGTAGCTGATCAAAACGAAGGACTGATGCCGCTGCCGAAAGAAATTTCATTGAAATGTTCCTGCCCGGACTGGGCCGTGATGTGCAAACATGTTGCGGCAGTTATGTATGGAATCGGCAACCGCCTCGATAGTATGCCGGAATTATTATTTACGCTGCGCGGAGTAAACGCCAATGAACTCATTGCCGGCAATATTGCATTGCCAATATCCGATACGACAACTGCGGGCAACACTATCGCTGACGATCAATTATCCAACATTTTCGGTATTGAGATGGATTCTAAAATTGCTGTTGAGCAAAAAGAGGATAATTTACCCACTAAGAAAAAACGAAAGACAAAACGCAAAGTTATCCCTAATAGAAAAGTAAAAGTTACTATTGTGAAATCTGCTAAGCCTAAAAAGAAAGCTAAAAAAACCGTAAAATATGTTTCCAGGACCAAAACAAAAAAACAACCAGCCAAATCCGAAGTCACCAAGGCAAAAGGGATTTCCAGTCTGCGTCCAACTGGCAATTCCGTCAAGAAACTACGCAAAAAACTGGGGCTTTCAGCAACTGAATTTGCGTAACGACTGGGTGTTTCTTCGGCGACTATCTACAATTGGGAAAAACACCGCGGCCGCCTGAACCTTCAAAAACGTTCACTAACCGCACTCGCTCAACTACACGAGGAGTTTAACAAGTGAGAAGTGAAGGCAAACAGTTCCAACTCAACATTTTCGGATGTTTCTATTAGATCGTGGTCAAACAGGCGCTGCCTCGCATGACGACATTTGAAACAGACATTGTGCTGAGTTGGCAAGATTTTTAGGTATAAAACGTGAGGGATTGAGGCGGACAAAAGGTAGCAGACAACGAGCAATGGAGATTGAAAGAGGAAGGTTAATAACCCGGATTTTTCCAGAAATGCGGAAGACACAGGCGGAGCATAGCCATTATCAGGCCAAAAATGGATTCGTTTGTTTGTTTTGGGGGGGGGGAGGCAATGCCTGCTCATTTTAATTAGTCGGCCCTGAAAAAGTATGTTTCCGAAGATCAGGTCAAACTAATCAGACTTTTCTATCGGCTATTGGCTTGCCTGCGTTTGAGATGTTGCGACGTGGAAACTTGAAGGGGATTGTTATTACGGACCATAGTGAACCAAGGCCATAGGCAATGTGGAGTGTAAGGAATGCCCATAAAACTTTGGCAGCAGAGACTTTGTCTTTTGCGGCTACTTTGATGGCCATAATAGCAGCTAGTGATGAATAGGCGAGGACATCTGCTAAAAGCAGAAAACTTATCGGCCAGTAAAAACATGAGGCAATGGCGAAAATGATCAGGCTAAGAACAAAGACCATAGGGACGAAATGCCTTACCGATAAGCCTCCGCCAGTGAGCCATATTGTGTAGGGATTCCATAGTCCATTATTGAATGCCTGCTGCCAGAGTCCTGAGTATGTAGCCCTGTTGAAGTAACTGAGTTTGATCTCGGGAGAAATTACAATTTTCCCATTGGCCTTTAACAGGCGTTTATTAAGTTCGATATCCTGATTTCTAACAAGTCTTTCATCGTAGAGACCTATCTTATCAAAGACTTCCCTTCTATACATACCAAAAGGAACCGTATCAACCTCTTGTTCGGGACCTTCCATTCGGAATTTTGAATTTCCTATCCCAAATATACAACTTGTTGCGGCAGCGATGACATTTCCATTTTTTGTATTTTGGCCGGGTAATGTTTTCAGATATCCCCCCACCTGATCAGCATTGGTTCTTTGAATCACTTCAAGGCACTTTGCAATATAATCGGGGGCATATTCTGCGTGACAACCAACAACCATTATATATTTAGCGGATGAGCTTCTTATTGCAACATTAAGTCCTGTCGGTACTATTTTATCCGGGTTATCAATAGTCTTGATATGATTGTTTAATTTCGAATACCCATCAATAACTTCCTGGGTTTTGTCTGTACTTCTTCCATTGACACATAATATCTCAATGTCATCACGAGATTCAATCTGAGGCAAGAATGAATCGAGACACTTACCGATAAACTTTTCTTCATTTCTGATCGGTATGATCACACTTACTAGCATAAAGCAGTCCATTGATAAATAAGCTATTTTTCTATTAAATCCACGAACTTTGAATAGAGTATATTTCGATCATAGATCGTGACGGCCTGTTGATGCGAATTGTATTTCATTTCCGCAAGTATATCCGCATTTGACGCGACTTTCTCGATCGCTTCTATGCAGCTTTGGGTATTTCCCGCCTGATAATCGAGTCCGCTTTTCGACCCGCTTACAATATTACTGCACTGGCCGGGGATGGTATTTAATACGGCTAGTCCGGCGGCAAAATAGTAGAATATTTTATTTGGAAGATAAATCATTGCTTCGGGAAAACTGGCATTGAAGCCGACGTCACATTGTTTTAGCAAATAGGCCCACTGCGGGAAATCGACAAATCCTGTCAAGACCACGTCTTTAGTACCGCAATCGTCAATATTTTTTTTAATCTCTTCGGTGTATTCGCCTCGGCCGGTGATGAATAATTTTGCAGGACATTTCAGATTTTCTTTGGCCTGCAAAAAAGCCTTGGTTAAAGTAATACAATCATAACTTCGATTCAGGCTGCCAGTATACGCAAACCAGATTTCACCTTCGGGCTTTGTAAATTCACTAGTATAACCTTCGGCGGCGGCTTTATTGAATGAGGCCAAGTCAATGCCCAGTGGAATGGTAGCTGTTGATTTGGGCGTAGCCCCTAATTCCAATGCTCTATTTACGTATTCATCTGCAACTCCGGCAACAACATCGGCATTACAGTAAGCGGCAGTGGAGGCTTTTTGCCATGGGCTTAAAGCCATAGAAAGTGACGCCCTAACCGGGGCGGGCGCTAATCTGTAAAATGTTTCAGGCCATAAGTCCTGAATATCTACGATGGATTTAGCTTGAAATTGCGATGCTATTTTCACAGCATTTCTAGCCAGCATCGGAGGTGGAGCACTTGCTAAAACTACATCTGGCTTGAGGGTAACATTCGCTGCCATGCTTGCAAATCTTTTGGAAAGCAGATAATGGTTCCATAGTCTTTTAATGCTGACATTCTTTGTATACTGGGGCGATTCAATGAACTTTACATCCATGCCTATTTCATTGCATACTCTGGTAAGTTTAGATTGGTCGACAGGTTTTTTAAAACGATGACTGAAACTGCTTGTCCACCATACAACCTTATGACCTCTGTTTAGCAGCAGCCCGGCGAGAGTTGCGTATCTCCCTTCCTGCTCAGGATCACCTGGAAGAGGGTCAAAGGGGTTTACAAGCCATATATTCATAATTTCCTATCGTAGAAGATCATCGTAGCATTTTAATAGTTCGTTGAATTCGGTATTCCAGTTGTACTTTTCCCGAACAGCCTCTCTACCTCTTTTTCCCATCTGCTCTAACTGCTGAGGGTCGGATAGCATCTTTAAGCATGTGTCGGTAACCTGATCTAAATTTTCGGGATCAACCATCATACCGGACTTTTCCCCTTCTACGTAACGACGCCAGCAATCAAAATCAGAGGATAGAACCGCTGTCTGGCCCATCATGTATTCCAGGATTTTGGTAGCCAGCGATTTCAGATAATTGGGGTAAGGCCTTAACAAGCATAGCCCTATTGAAGCCTTAGAGACAAGCCTCATCGCTTCTTTATGATCTACCTGTCCAATAAATGATACTTTGTTACTGATATTTAACTGCTGGGCCCTTTGCTTTAGCTTTTCAGCGCAATTATAAGAATCTCTTCCAACAAGCTGCATATGGAATTCAACTCCTTGAGCGTGAAGACGGCCTGCCAATTCTATATATATATCTGCACCTCTCTCAATCGCAACGGAACCGACATAAATTAATATCGGCACATTCTGAGATGTGGAAGTATTATTTTCTGCCTCGATACTATCAAGAAACTCTTTGTCGTAGTGAGGGTAATTTTTGACCAGGTATGCAGATTCGTTATAGTCGGGGACGCTATGTTCGCTGGCTAAAACTATTACCTGACCCCGAATGAAAATCCATTCAGTAATTTTGTATAGGAAAGCGATGGGTTTGCGAAGCCATTTTGGCAGCCATTGCTTGCTTAGTAACTGCCTGGGAATGGATTCATGTATATCAAAAACAACCTTCTTTTGGAATATCCATTTCAGAACAAATCCCATGAAGATCAGTTCCGGATCATGGTAATGATAAATTCCTGCATGAGTCTTTAACGCCAACCTCATCGCAAGCCATGGAGCGGTCAGCATATGCAGCAAACGATTACGGAATCGCGGGCAGCGATGAATATGCACGCCATCTTTTACTGCGTCCGCATCGCAAGGAATCACCAGATGCACATCATAGCCTGCATCAACAAGCGAACGACACTGGCGATAGAACACCCGGGTATCATTGAGGGAGTGGATGGTGGTAATATGACAAACTGACTTATTGTTATGTTTTTTACTCAAAGACAAATGAGCTTTCAACCTTCAGTATTAACGCGCTAATGCCGGGAAAATTGTTTTAAATCTAAGACACTTTGCATTTAAGTAAGAATTAACTTGATATTTCACCCGGAAAACATTAAAATACAAGTTGTATCTGTTGTTCTTTATTGTTCCGCAAGATTGGGTTTATAAACTATGAAAAACTTGGTAAAAACCATTTTCGTCCTATCTCTTCTTGCCAACTTATTGTCCAGCCAACTATCTGCGGCCTCATCATCTACAAATCACGACCGCCAACTTCCTGCTTTAAATCCGCGTTTTTCTCCTTTGGCTGAGGAAAACAAGAACTTGTTATTCGAACGAATTGTTGCGACTTTTGATAAAAAGTACAAAACCAACCAGCACGAAAACAAAAATCTGGCAAAAAACTCTACGGTTTATTATCTTAGCAGGGAGATTCAGGCTCTAATCGATATGTGGCGTGCTACGAAAAAACAATCCTACCTTGACCAGGCAGAGAACTTAGTTCTTAAAGCTATCTCCGATGCCCAAAAAAATCAACATGTCCTATTACGATATAACAAAAACAGAGGCAAATGGCCCTGTTTTTTTGAAGAAGACTTACAGACAATTACCGGAGGACACGGACAACTTGGCGACTTCCAAGGGGCAACAAGCTTTATGATGGTTGCTGTCGCACTTCATGAAACACGAAATCCAAGCTCCAAAGAAATTGCCGATTTCGTTGAAAAGAATGTGATAGAAAAATGGTTCTCATACAACCCAGGCATCAAACCAAATCATCTAACTGGTTCAAAATCCAATATGTATCTGCTGATCGTACTAGATTCCAGTCGCGGCAAAAGATCCCATTTCGCTTCAATCTGCATGGCTCTACACAACTTAGGTTACAACAAGTACCCTTATCATCAATGGGCCAAATTTTTAACAGAGGTATATCTTGGGAAACGTACAAGCCTCAGCCAACCATACCCAAAAGCAAAAGACCTCGGCAATGTATCGCCAGATGACTGGGGTGTAATACCAAACAAAAAAACCGGCGGTCTTGTTTGGTACTGGACGAAGGACAATACCGTCCAGGATACTTCACATGCCAATCATACTGTCTGGCTTGCAGCGGAAGCATACCAGAAAAAACTAATCGACCAAACGACACTTATAAGTTTTGTCAATACGCTTAAATACCAGGTCTGGGCTTCAGAAAAAAAGGGCTTTTATTTTAATAATTTTATCGACAAAACGGACAAACCAACACACAGTATGGGCCCTGGAGGAATTGGTAATGTATGGTTCGGATGGCATCGACTCGGTGCGTATGATGAGAACTTAAAAAACCTTTTCATCTCTATGGCTTATGACCTGACTAACGGTGGGCCAAACATTGTAGGGCAAAATAAGGGGATGAAAAACGCCCAATTATGTCTACTTGCTTGGGGAGCGAGGCTTTTATCACCTAATGGTCAACCAAATACGTTTCCTTAGCCGCTAGATGTATTATTTATAATAGACAAAAACTTTCCTCCCTGAGTTCGCGGAATCTCCGCTAATTTTTCAAGTTTACAGTTTATCGGCTCATTAAAAGCCTTCTTAAAATTCTTCAAGATCAACTCTTCATCCTTTGCCTCACGGAAGTCCTCGGATGGGACATACCGTATGATAATTTCATCTCTACTCTGCTGAACAAGCTGGACTTGGCGAACTCCATGCAAATCCTTTACGATCAAACTGATATGCGGGAAATGTTTTCCACTTGGGAGGACAATAACATCTCCTGTACGTCCCCTGATACGATGAATAACAGGGCCTGCATGACCGCAATCCGGACAGATATCAAGATTTTCATATTCGACCAAATCGCCTATTCGGTATCTCAGCAGCGGCCATGAATCATTTAATAAGCTTGTGCAGATTATTTCTGCAACATGATTATTTCCATCGATCTGGACATCCTCAAATTCCATGTATCCATAAGCGCGATCATAATGATAGTAGCCGCATTTGTGCTGGCTTATGCTGCCGCATGTTTCATCTTGCGAGTACCCATCCCATACTTTTGTTCGGAAAACTCTTTCTATTGTTTCGCGATAACTACCCAGTAACTGTTCACTTGTAGAAAAAACACATCTTGGAGACCATTTCGGAGTAATCCCCGCTTCTTCGGCAAGCTTTGCCAAAAGATAAAGCGAATTGGCGTAACCGGCAAAATAGATTGGTTTGAATTTGTCAATGTTTTCAATATACTCAGCTATAGTATCAGGTGATAAATGATAAATGCTGTAAAGCCTTTGTTTCATAGCTAGATTCGTTCGCCAATATGGTCCGGCTTTTTGCGAATCTGGTATCAATTTCATTCCCTGAAAAGTTGCAAATCGGTCGGATCTACTTACCTGTTGTCTATGATTTACCCAAGCGGCGGCATAAACATCCGCCAGGGACTCTCTATCATGGTAGCACAGCATAGGCATTCCTGTACTTCCACCGCTTTGAGAGACTATTAACTTCTTCATATTGTAATCGGAAGAAATCATATCTTTGCCGGCGAGCCTTACATCATCTTTAGTTATTGCCGGTATTTTCTTCCAGTCTTCCAGTGAACGTATATGTTCGGGTTTGAAACCAGCCTGGTCAAAGTGTTTTTTATAAAAAGGGATCTGCTCATATGAATAATTAGCCAATTTTTGTAGTTTATCTAGTTGATAGGCCTCTGCTTGAGCCAAAGACCATTTTTCTGCATCACAAAAAAAGTCTTTACGTTTTTCGAAACACTTATCGTAACGCTGCCTGACACGCACAAAACCGGCAACAGTACACATGAAATTCTGCCACCAGACAGGCGAGTGATAATAAATTTTATTTTTTAAATCCATTAGTAAACCATAAAACCAAATAAACAATTCAATCTCTTATCCCCAATCTTCGTAAAACAAATTTACTAAGAATCATAACGAGAGACTCCATTGGATATTTATGCCAATTATTTCTTAAGAATTTTTTATATTCACTTCTAAATTCACCAACAGTACGATCCACATCTCTTTGATATTCAGAATCGCTAAGATTTGGAAAGTCAGACAACTCATCAAACATTCTCAAGGCTTTATTTTTTTCCTCACCTTTTAATGGTACTGGCTGATAAGTATCATTTATCACGCATGGAACAACTTCGTAATCGATTGAATTCAGTCCCAGGATCAACCTCAGAACAATAGTTCTTTTCGAATTATCCTGACACATATCAGAAACAAAATTACCCAAACTATACGCAATTATTCCATCGCCATATTTTTCAATACCTTGTAATACATGTGGATGATGACCAATAATTACATTGGCGCCATTGTCAATTAGTTTATGAGCCAGCTCCTTTTGGGCATTCGATGGGCAGGACACATATTCATCTCCCCAGTGCAACGAAATAACAAGGTAATCTACATCATCCCTGACTTTAATAATATCGGAAACCATCTTATCCTGATCAGGCATTGAGTAAATTATCTCATCTGCATGCTGCTCCGGTCTCATTGAATAGCCATAGAAAGCTACCTTTCTATCTCCAGAGGTCGCTATATAAGGATGAAAACTCTCGTTTCCAATTATATCAATATCATTTTGCTTAAGAATTTCAATCGTACTGTGAAAGGCTCTATTTCCGTGCTGCTGAATATGGTTATTTGCAATATTCAGTAAGCCAAAACCAGCTTGATCAAGTTGCTTTACAAAACCAACGTCCCCTCGCAATATTCTATTAGCGTATCTTTTCTTTTTAAAATCATCAAAAAGTACCGACTCCAGGTTTCCGAAAGTAATGTTTGAATCTTTTAATAAACCCTCAACATGTTCAAAAAAACAAACGCCTTTCTCTGCAAGAGTTCTAACACCAATACCTAAATACAACGGGTGATCTCCGGCGATTATATCACCAACTGCATTAATTATTATTTTGTCAGTCATTAAGCAACCCATGATATAATTGAATTAGCTTCTTGCTTTCACTTTTCCAATTATATTTCTCAAGAACCCGCTTCTTACCAATTTCAGCTAGTTTTTTAGCATCATCCGGACTCGACAATAGACTGTCGATCTTTTCGGCTATGTCTGATGGATCTTCTGAATTACAGAAAACTGCGCAACCATCAAACATTTCCTGCCAGAATTGAATATTAGACATAACAACCGGAAGCGAGCAGGCCATATATTCAAAAGGCTTGTTAGGTAAGCTATGCAAATTATGCGGCCTGGGCAGGAAAGGAACAATACCGACATCGGCATAACTCATATAATTATACATTTCTTCCATCGGCACAAGACCAAAATACCTTGTGTGTTGCCACCCCGGCAGTTTTTCACATTTCTGACGGAACTCTTCACTGACCCATTTACCCAAAAGCCACAATTCAGCTTTGTCCTTGATTATATCCATCGCCTGAATTATCTCGGCAATGCCTCTAACACTGTTGAGGCCCCCAGCGTAGACAATAGCAGGCTTTTGCTTATCAATTGGATCAGAAAGACAGGCCCCATCTATCATTGTTAAAATTGGAAAGTTCCTTAAGACAATAGTCTTATTAGCTGGATACCTTTTTGCAATCCCCGGTGTGACGGTGATAATCCTATCGAAGAATAAGCAGGCGGTTCTCTCAAACAGATTAATAAAAAGCGAAATAGACTTTTTAGTAAAAAGATTTCCAGCCCATTTTTTCGCGAAGATATCTTTAGAAACATCTTCATGGGCGTCATAAATAACTTTCTTACCCATAAGCTTGAGCATGATCCCTGCGGTCATCAATTCAGGATCATGGAAATGATATACATCTGCTTTTTCACGCAATGCTAACTTAAACAAGCGAAAAACAGTTTTTGTCATTCGCTCAAGTCTGTTTTTCGGTTCCGGTAAGGGAATGAGCTTAATCCCATCTAAAACGATTTCCTTTTCAATGGCTCTGGCGATATAAACGACTTCATAACCAGCATTAGCCAATGTTTTGGCTTCCTTCTGAAAAACCCGCACATCAGAAAACTCATGAGCAGAACTGAGGATGCATATCTTGCCAAAATTAGAATCTGATTTTTCAATCATAATAATCCTTATATTACACAATTGCACTTAAGCTTTTTCATTTAGCCAACTGCAAAAGAGCTTTTGCCATTTTACTTGAGTTACTATCGGGGTCAAATTTTTCTCGAACGTATTTTAAGCATTCCTGACCTGCCTGCGTTCTAAATTCAGCATCAACAATCATCCGATCCATCGCTGCGATTAGTTGCTCAGAATTTTTCTCATCGACAAGCAATCCTGTCTGACCATCGATAACGGCCTCGGGAATACCTCCAACTTTTGTAGCAACAACAGGTAAACCGCAATTCATAGCCTCCAATACCGACTGTGGCATACCTTCAGAATACGAAGGAAATACCATGAAATCCCCTGCCTGTAAATATTTTACAACTTCATTGGGAACCACCCTGCCGGGCAAAATAATTCGCCCACTGCCGTTGTCATCTTTTAAGGATTCAAAGTCAGACCTGGCGTGACCGTCACCTACACAAATTAGTCGAAAATTCGGATACTCTGCCAATAATTTTTTGGAGGCTACAACCAGTTCATTCATGCCCTTCGTAGCCACCATAGCGCCTACGAAAACACCAACTATTTCACCAGGAGAAATTCCCAAAGATTGCCTTATTGATTCTTTATTTTCGGCGGGTTTGAAAAGTTCGGTATCCCTGCCAAGATATACGCATATCGGTTCCTTTTTACATTTTCCAGTTTCACTCATTCTGGCGCAGATCATATTACTAACGCCCATCGCCAAATCAATTTGCGACAGCATATTGCCAAGATGTTTCCACAAGACCGGCATCTTTCTGGTATAAACCATGACATCGCTGCCAATTGCCAGGCTTGCAACCGGTAAATTCAGTTTTTTTCCTATAGCCAAAGTAGCTTGTACATTAGGCCACATAGACACACCGAGAACTGCGTTAAACTTCTTTTCCTTATGCCATTTAACAGCTTTAGACAAAACGGCCGCAGCCATAAATTTGCCTTCAAATCGGCTGAACCACATGCCAGGCGGTCTCAAATACCTAATTTGCCGCGCTGCAAATTCATCAGGACCGACCAAAGTGTTTAACGGCGAATAATCCCCCCATTTCGGCAAGTGATACAAAGGCCATGGAGCAAATGCGCATGGAACAATAAAACTACATTCAATACCGCTATTGAGCAAATATTCAGCTTGCCTGCTAATAAAAACCCCAGACATTGGGTTTCGTCTGGTAGGATACATATTACTGATTATCAGAAGTTTCATATTCCAGGTCTTCTTCATAGTTATATTGATCGTAATTATAAATCGGATTATCTTCGACTGCAAATCGCTCCATCGCAAGTATTATTGCAATAAATATCCAGTAGTGCTTCATGGCTAACTGTGTCAAACTCAAACCGGGTACCAATAAAAAGATGAGCAAAGACCGAGCACATAGCTTCTCGTTACCGAATGGCATCTTTTTCACGGTCAAAACGATTAGCAAAATCAAGGATGACCACATTGCTGCAGCGGGATAACCATAAATACCAAGTGCGTACGCAAAATCATTATGCGGAACATTCTTATACCTGGATATCCAACCTATACGCGTCGTTCCCATTGGTTTTTTTATTGTTTCCATAAAAGCGTCTTTAATAAGCTGTATACGATAACCGGAACTCTTTTTAGCGCTTTGAACATTTGTCAGGCGTCCTGACAATTTGGTATTGTCACTTTTTAGAATCACATCTCCTGCTACAACAGACGCTATTACAATCAAAAGCAGCACTGTAATAATTAATGCAGGTTTACGAACAACCTGCTTAAGAAAGATCATCGGAGAGAGTAAGGTAAAAGCCAAAGCAATAATTGCACCTCTCGAGCCAGTTTTCAAGAGCATAAGAGGCAAAAAAACCAAGCCAAGCAGATAAAATGCCCTAAAAAGCTTTCTTTTATCTTTGACAAAAAGATATACGCAACTTAAAAAGGCAAGAGAAAACATCCCGGCAATCATATTTGCATCGACGTATTCCGTACCAAGAGTCGCTGAAAATCTACCACTTTCTGATTGCTCAGTCATCATCGCCGCACCGGTTATGTACGTCAGGATAATTTCAGACAGTGTCCCAAAGAGGTAAGATCGCAAAATCCATAGCATTGAATTTTTCCCGTTGGCTCTGACAATCCAATAAACAATGACAGTCAAAGCAAGCAACTGTAACTGTGTAAACACATACGAAAGCTCAACTGACAAATTAGGAGATCGCAATGAAGTTAGTACAATCCACATACAATAACACACAAATACCCATATCGATTTATTCGATAATGACAGGCTGGGTCGGGTAATCATTATGTTTAATAAAAAACTGACCGCCACAGCAATACCAATACCTCTGTCCAGGCTGAAAACTCCCGATATCCCGACACCTGCACCCGTAGGGATTACCAACATCATTACGCACATCGCAAATGTCGGCCACATAACCATCCCCAAAAAAGTGGGTATTGCAATAATGCAAATACCTAAAAACACCATTTTGACCTTTAGTATTACCGCAAGTCCAGCCAGGCAGACTAATGCCCAGGCAACTACTAATACTCCCGCCATCAACGGCTGTATTGGCATATCCATGGACTTAACATTATGAGATTGCAATTGCTCCTCACTATATAACATATTTTCGTACTCTAAAGTCATCACAGCACCATTATTCCCTTCTTATTTTTCAGAAAGTTTATATGACTATAATTTAACAAATCTTTCAATTATCATTTCAGTCTGGCTACTTCAAAAAAAATCTTGCTTGTAGCCAGGTTTTTATAGTTTTTTATTATCTACTGAACCGAATCATA
>JAIPFN010000107.1 GCA_021736615.1 Phycisphaerae bacterium
TGAATGCGTCTAAGATCGGGGACATTGTAAATATTGAGACAGATATTATTTGTAAGACGATAAAAAGGCAGCTTGAACAGATCGCAGGGAAGGGTAAGGGACTGACGTTGGACAAACTCAGAGATATGGGTTTTTGATCCACGATATAATCGTAACCTTGACAGGAGAACGAAAATGAAAAATTTATTGCTAACCCTTGGAGTATGCGCATTGATCGGTATCTGTGGATGCAACCAATCCAATCGGCCCTATCCGAAAAGAAATATCGTTTGTGACGATCTTTATCAAGGAGATTCAATAGAGGGCGCAATAACTTTTACGGGATCGCCGGACGATACACGCAAAACTGATATAAAATTTCTTTCACGCCAGGACAAACTTGCACAAGGCAAAGAACTGAAATTCGCAAACAGGTTGTTCAATTGCGGCAAAACCAGAAACGTTGAAGATTACAAATCACTGCTAAGTAATAAAATGAAGAAATTGCTCGCCGCTAAAGACAAACACAGTTTACTAAACCATCAGATAAGAACAATAGAGGACGGACAGGCTTTCAGTGGACCATGTGAAGTTAATTTTCATGGAAAATGCGATGCCAGGTTTGTAGTAACATTTGGCGAGATAGATAAGAAAATGCTTGATGATTCCAACTGGTACTATTTCCCTGACAAACCAACGCACCAGCTTGGTTTCTTTCATTTTCATAAGGCTAATTATAGTATGATTGGCGGGATGCATTATGTTATTAAAAAAGGCAGCGACTATAAAATCGTAGCAGGGTCGTTCAAGAACAAAGACGTACCTGAATACGAAAAACCCACAAGAGTTGTGCCGGTTAAGTTTTCAGGTATCGAAAAAAAGACCCTCATGAAAGTATCCACCGGACCACGTGAAAGATGGGAAATCGGCATATCTGAAGCAGATAACAAGAGTAATAAGTTTGAGGTTGTCAAAACTACAGAGGTCATCAATGGAGAAAAAAAACTTGATGCGGATCTGGCCGAAAAAGTACTGGTCGATTATGCTTACTTTGCTGTCAGGGCTAACGTTTGGGATTATATCAGACTCGGTTTCTATATTAATTTGAAAACTGAACCAAATCAAACTTTTGGGCCAGATAAGGGCAGATTGTTTTGCGGGGTAAGTTTTGGCACTGGAAGCACAACTGCAAGCTTAATATACCCCGGCAAGGAAATCTCAAATATCATCCTTCAGGAAGAAGGCGTATTTGAAAATGGCAAATTAACATTACTTTCCTTTGACAGCACCGGTAAAGATGGTACTATTTACAGAAATAGCGTTTTTGTACGACTGACGCCGAAGTAATCTCTGTAATAGGAATTTGCTAATATATGCCTGAGGATAGTAATAAACAATTTGTCGACGAGCTGCCGGTTATCGGAATCACCATGGGTGACCCCGGCGGGATCGGGCCTGAGATTATTGTCAAGGCCCTCGCCGATCCTCTGGTCAGGCGTCAGGCCAAGTTTGTCATCTTCGGAATGGCCGAGCAGCTTGCCTATGCCGCCGACACCGCCGAGATCGAACCCTACTGGCTGCGGCATCCGCACGAAAAGATCAGCCGCAATTATCCCCGCCAGGTAGTAGTCGCCGACTATGACGAGTTCTCCGTTCCTTCCTGGGTACACGTTCCAAGCATAACATCCGGTGAAGCTTCGATGCGATTTTGTTTCGACGCCATCAAGGCCGCAAACGAAGGGCTTATCGACGCCGTCGTCACTGCCCCGATCAGCAAGACAAGCTGGCAGTACGCAGACAGCACATGGACCGGCCATACCGAGATGCTCGCCGACCTCTGCAAATCGCGAAAGGCTATGATGTTTGTCGGCGGCCCGCTAAAACTTGCACTTGCGACGATACACGAATCGCTTTTTTCAATTCGCCATAAATTCACTATCGGAACTGTCTTCGAGCCTATCGATCTTCTTAACGACGCACTCAAGAAATATTTCGGTATTGAAAAACCAAAGATCGCCGTCTGCGGACTTAACCCCCACGCCGGCGAAGAAGGACAGTTCGGCGACGAAGAGCGCCGGGTTATCTCTCCGACAATACTGATGGCACAGGAAGTCGGTATCGACTGCTGCGGCCCCTACCCTGCCGATACGCTTTTTGTCAAGGCCGCACAAGGCGAATTTGACGGCGTCGTGGCGATGTACCACGATCAGGGACTTATCCCGGTTAAACTGCTGGCTTTCGATAAAGCAGTTAACGTTACTATCGGCCTTCCGATCATCCGAACGTCGCCGAGTCACGGAACGGCTTTCGATATCGCCGGCAAGGGAATCGCAAACGAGTCCAGCATGAAAGAAGCGATCAAAGTCGCCATCGAAATGATCAAAGCCGGCAGAAACTACCCACAGGAAAACACCAATGCAGACAAAGCATGAAATAGAATGTATTCTGGCAAGCGCAGGGACGGCTCCGAATAAAAGACTCGGCCAGAATTTCCTCATCGATCTGAACCTGATGCGAAAACTCATCGATGCAGCCGGTGTGCAGCCAAATGATGTCGTACTGGAAGTCGGCTGCGGAACGGGATCTTTTACCGAAGGCTTATCAGAGGTCGCCGGATTTCTCGTTGGCGTCGAATACGACCATATACTCGGACCGATTGTGATCCGCAATTTCAAGGATGTCGAAAACGTAAAAATAATCAACACAGACATCCTCGAAAACAAACACACACTTAACACAGAAGCGGTCGAATCTGTTAAACAGGCCCGGTCAAAACTGGGCGGCAGAGTTTTACTCGTCGCCAACCTCCCCTACAACGTCGCGGCTTCGATAATGGCAAACCTGATAACCGGCGACCAACTGAGCGCAGACGTAATGTACGTAACGGTGCAAAAAGAAGTCGCCGAACGAATGGCAGCTGCCGCAGGCGACAAACGCTACGGAATACTAAGCATACTAATGGCCGCGACGGGCAAAACGGAGATAATAAGGATCTTACCGGCAAGCGTATTCTGGCCAAAACCAAAGGTAGAATCGGCAATGGTAAAATTCCAGCGAGACGAAGAAAAAGCCGCCCGGATAAAAGACATCCATACCTTCAGGGAAGTAGTAAGCCTCTTCATGGGCCACCGCCGAAAAATGCTAAAAGCAACAACAAAGCTAGCCGAAGGAAAACTAGCCCAGATCGAGAACTGGCCAGAAATCTTCGAAAAATGCAAAATAGACCCAAAAGAAAGACCAGAAAAACTTTCGCCGGAAGATTATATTACGCTGGCGAATTCTTGTTTTGGTCAGTTTGATTAATGTGTTGCGGGGTTGTTGGTTTTGGGTATAATGATGGGAGATTAAAGGATCGCTCACACATCTGGCGTTTTATGCAGACACTGTAATTATTGTTTGGTATAGGAGAGAAAATCATGACGAAATATGAAAGAGCGAGTCAAATTTGGGCAGTTCTTGCCTGGACAGCAAAAAATCGACAGACGCTGACATACAGTCACCTGTCAAAACTCATCGGTGTTCCAAAGGTAGGGCTAGGCCAACTTCTTGAGCCAATTCAAACTTACTGCTTATCAGACAAAAAGGAAGAGATGCCACCATTAACGATTCTTGTTATTGGTGAAATGTCCGGGATTCCGCACGAAGGTTTTTATGAATCTGATATAACCAAGTATCCCAAATTATATGTGCGGCTTTACGAGTATGACTGGCTTGCACATGGCAACCCTGGACCAGAAGGATTTGAGAATGTTTGCAAAAGGGATTGACGATGACCGAGAAAAAAAACAGCAAGTCCGAATCAAAAGAACCATCTGTACCGCTTAATCGTGAGCAGCACTTGAAGCAGACAAAAAAACTCATGGAATCATTCTCCGAATCTTACGATAAGCTAATCTATCATTATACATCTGAAAGTATTTTTCAAAAAATCGTAAAAAGCGGCGAAATACATTTAACAAACACCGAATTTGTCAACGATACCACTGAATGCAAAGCTTTACAGAAAGAAATTAATCTGTTTGGGAAAGGCGAGCTTTCATCTAATAGGTATATAGAAAAGTGGTGGCAACAATTTCTGAAAAATAAAAATGATAACACTAACTTTGTCGCATCTTTTAGCAAAAATCCTGACTCTCTGGAGCAATGGCGGGCTTATGGCGATATCTGTATCGGCTTTGATGCTCGAAGATTAAGGAAGCCCGGTTTTTCATTGTACGAATGTGTCTACTGCAAAAATGAAATTAAAGAATTGATACTAAAAGTACTCAAAACAGCAGGATGGATGTTGGATGACCCGGACAGGACGAGACAATATATTGCAGAAAATGGTATTCGGACAACCAGCTACGATGATGCAAGGGATGGTGCAGCATTCTATTTGATGTTTGAAATTTCAAGAAGACTAAAGCACCCTTGTTATGTAAACGAAGAAGAAGTTCGATTAATGGTGAGTTCCAATCAACATTGGAATTTCCCTAATTCCCCGTCCATGTATGACAATGACCCGCCCATTCATTTTCGACAACATCAGGGTTTTGAGGTACCTGTTCCCTATGTCAAATATTTTACAACAACTGAACCAGAAGATGAATGTGATTCCAGTGAGAAATATAAAGGTAAAACAGAACATCAGATAAAGGAGGAAAAACGGGAGAAGGAGAAAAACCAGAAACGGGCACTTCTGCCAATTAAAGAAATCTGGGTTGGCCCTACATCCCACAAAGAGAAGACAAGGCTTGCATGCGAGATTCTATTGCAGGAAAAAGGGTATAAAGATGTTCCAGTAAATATCTCCGAATTACCCTATCGAGGATTTTAATCTTTAGATAGTCTTTTCTTTCAGTGTAATCCGTGAAATTCGTGGTTCAAAACATCCTTTTAATCCGGACGAGGGCCGCAATGGGTTTGCTTTAAGCCCTTGATCCTGTGATCCTGTCTAAACTAATTGTATCGCGTAGTTTCTTAATTTTTTGTTTTGCTGTTTCGAGTTTGGTATGTGTTTTCCCAGGTGGTTCCAGAAATCTTTGCTGTGGTTTTTTATTTTTGTGTGGGTCAGTTCGTGGAGGATTACGTAGTCCATCAAGTCCTGCGGCAGTGAGACGAGGTTGATATTCAGGTTGATATTATTCTTAGACGAGCAGCTGCCCCACCGGGTTTTCTGGTTTCGCAAGGGCCTCCAAATAATAGAAAGCCCTTTTTTGATTACCCAAAGCTCTCAGTCTTTTTAATGACCGTTAATTACCATACATACGACTTAATAGATCAATCGTCGGCATAGCTGGGTAAAATTCACCTTGCGGCCCCAAATAACCGCCTTCAAGCCTTTTCAAAACGACCGGTTTAAAACCAGAACCATTCTGTTTTGGAACATATAGCGTCAGAGTAGTTGAATCTATCTTATTTACAATAGATGTGTTAGACGCTGGGGTAGTCTTGGCAGCTATAACTTCGACAGGCCTTTCAACAACAATGTATCCTCCCGAACCAGCTTTATAATAAACATCATCAGCCACATAATAAACTCTTCCATTGAGAACAATTACCCTGTGATGCTTAGGCAATATTTTTATAACAGGTGCGGTTACAGTATAATAATCATTTAAATCGTGTCTATAATAAACACCTGCATGGATCCAGTAAGATACTCCTCCGACAGTAATTCGTCGCGATCCTACCGGGAGATGACCAACACGTTTAACAACATGTCCCTTGTTGTGTATGGGCTGTCTCACAAAAGGGGCTTTATGGCGTATGGGACCAATTGGCTTAGGATGGCGAACATCTTTTGCCTGACAAAAAGCTGTAAGTAATACAAGCATAATCGGAACGATTATTTTCAGTTTTCTTAACTCCATAACGCGACTTCCTTTCACAGACATATTCTTGAGAATCTTTAATAATGGACCTAAGCTCATAGTATTTCAACAGGATACTAATAGAGCTACTTTCTAAGATATTAGTGTTCCATTTACATAAAAAGTTACATGTTTTTTTCAGTTTTTCAAAAAAAGCAATCCCCATGCCGAACGCAGAACTTAAAAAAAGACCGGTGGAATTATATTCTGCTTGAAGACGAGCGAGGTTTCGTGATGCGTATATTTTACTATGGCGGTTTCTGGAAAGATGTACAATAATAAGACCGAGTAAGGCAGCCTAAGACTTACCCCAACTGAATCGCGTAGCTTCTTAGCTTTTTGTTTTGCTGTTTCGGATTTGGTATGTGTTTTCCCAGGTGGTTCCAGAAGTCTTTGCTGTGGTTTTTTATTTTTGTGTGGGTCAGTTCGTGGAGGATTACGTAGTCCATCAGGTCCTGCGGCAGTGAGACGAGGTTGATATTGAGGTTGATATTATTCTTCGACGAGCAGCTCCCCCAGCGAGTCTTCTGATTCCGCAGTGCAACCTTGTTGTATTTAAACCCGTGCTTATCGGCGAGATATTTCAGCCGTGGGATAAGCACCTTGCGTGCATGTGCCCTGTCAACTTTTACAAGGGGAATTTTCTTTTCGACTCGCTCGATCTTTTCAAGATGCTTGTTCACCCAGTCACTTTTGGAGTGCAAAAACTCAAGTGCCTTTTCATAGGAAACCCTGCCCGGCACAGCGACACGAATTTTGCCGCTGCCCCTGACAGAAATATTGATATACCTGGCCCGGCTGCTCCGCTCAAACAGAACGTCCCCTACACCATCGATGCTAACGACCTTTCGCAATGGTCAACCTTCCGAGCCTTGCTGCGATTCGTCGTCTTTCGGCTCGTCTTCCTTAGGTGCGTCCTCTTTCGGGTCGTCGTAAGGATTGTCGAACATATCATCGCCGGAATCGGCCGACTTATCGTTTTTAGCTGCATCGCTTTTACTCTTTTCGGCAGCGAGAAGAT
This sequence comes from Phycisphaerae bacterium, assembly GCA_021736615.1. Next base: position 6,856 of record JAIPFN010000107.1, read on the forward strand.
CGGCAACGGTAGGCTTGTCAATCACCCCGCCTTCAAGAATGATCTTAACATCGTCAACGTCAAGCGTTTCATATTTCAGCAGCGACTTTGCCAGGTTATCCAGCTTTTCCTTATTGTCCTCAATAAGCCGCAAAGCCGAGTCGTACGCTTCGCTGATAAGTTTCTTGATCTCCGCATCGATCACCTGCGAAGTCTTTTCGGAATAATCCGGCGTCGAAGACGGGAAGTACATCTCACCGCCTTGATCCGTCGAATAACTGACAGGCCCAAGATCTTTACCCATGCCCCAACTGAGAATCATTTCCTTAGCCATCGCCGTCGCCTGACGAAGATCCGAAGACGCCCCGCTGGTCACATCGTCAAAGAACATTTCCTCGGCGATACGCCCGCCAAAACAAACCTGCATCTGTGCGATACAATATTTTTTCGAGTAGTACATACGATCCTTCTCCGGCAAAGCGAAAGTCGCCCCGCCGTAAGGACCTCTCGGGATAATGCTGACCTTATGAAGCGGGTCGGCATCTTCAAGCATATACTGAACAAGCGCGTGCCCTGCCTCGTGATAAGCGGTCATACTCTTATCGTGTTCGTCGATCACCCTGCTCTTTTTGGCACGGCCCCAGCGAACCTTGTCGCGTGCTTCTTCCAGGTCGATCATCTCAACAGCTTCTTTATTAGCCATACTCGCGCTGATCGCTGCTTCATTAATAAGAGCCTCAAGCTCCGCACCGCTGAACATCGGAGTCTGACGGGCAAGCCGCTCAAAGTCAATTCCCTCGCTCATCTTAATTTTCTTTGCGTGTATCCCCAGAATCTTGACCCTCCCGTTAATATCCGGCAAAGGCACGATAACCTGCCTGTCGAATCGACCCGGACGGGTAAGTGCCTGATCAAGAATATCGCCGCGGTTTGTCGCGGCCATGACGATAACCTGGTCGTTCGTATCAAATCCGTCCATCTCAACAAGAATCGCATTCAGTGTCTGCTCACGCTCGTCATGTCCGCCGCTGGCAATACCCATACCGCGTTTTCTGCCAATAGCGTCAACCTCGTCGAGGAAGATAATACAAGGCGAATTTTCCTTGGCCTGTTTGAACAGATCGCGCACGCGCGACGCACCGACACCGACAAACATCTCGACAAAATCACTACCCGAGATCGTAAAGAACGGAACATCCGATTCGCCGGCGATAGCTTTGGCAAGCAGTGTCTTTCCGCAGCCGGGAGGGCCTACGAGAAGAACGCCGCGAGGAATCCTGCCGCCGATCTTCTGGAACTTCTTGGGATTTTTGAGGAACTCGATCGTTTCAGCAACTTCCTCTTTCGCCTCTTCGATACCTGCGACATCCTCAAACGTTATCTTCGAGCCTTTACCCTGAACACGGTGCTTGCTCCTGCCGAAATTCATCAGCATACCGCCGCCGCCCCGCATATTCCGCATAAATACAAAATAGATAAGACCGCCAATAATAACCAGAGGAAGAATGCTCGTTATAATAAACGGCCCCCAGAAATCCTGAGCCTGGCCTATGGTTTCAACCTTCGCAGCTATAAGCCTGTCCCTGAGCTTGTCGTTACTCGTTGCCGGAATGTAATTAACCTGGAAAGAAGCCTTACCTTTCCCGGCTTTCTGAGTGCCCTCTTCGGTGAGGATACCGACGATCTTCGATGGGTGAACCACAACACTCTTGATATACTTATTTTCGATCATCTCGTTAAACTGGTTGTAGCTTACCTCGGTGACCTGGTTGTACTTCTGGAACATCATCAGAACCGTAAGAATAATAAGCCCCATGATCAGCCAACTGAAAGGACCCTTCGCCTTCGGAGGCGGCCCCTTACCCAAAGGCGGCTGACCGGGCGATTTTCTTGACGGATTTTCTTTATTTGGATTTGGTTCGTTAGGCATAAATAACACTCTTTATAAAAAAGTAAATATAAATAACTGCCCCCCTTTGAGGCCTGTCTACTCCTGCCACTTATTCTGCATAAGTTCTACGATTCTTTCAGCAGCGCGGTTCACGGCAACTTTAGAGCCATACTCAAAGTCCTGCCCCACAAATTCCGAATAACCAACAAATGTGTTGACAATTTCGTTATCGAGCATTATCTCGCTGGTTTTAAGATTCTGCCATCGTACAACCACTGCAACAGTGGCTTCATTTTCAAAAACTTTCCCCGTATTCCTCTCCATAGAGATAATTCGCTTGCTGATAGACGTAATTTTGCCGCTAAGAACGCTGTCGGCGATATTTCTGTCCGAAACGATCTTATACGGAGTATCCGTCTCGATACGTTTACATATAGCGTCTGTCAGGACATACTCATGACCACGGCGAAACGATTGGCTATCGAACATCTCAACATAAACACTCGAAATCCCGCGCGGATGGAGCGAAGAATTGTTATAACCGCTAAAACCGCCCTGACCGCAACCGCCAACAAAACAAACCACCGAAATAGCGGTAATAACAAATAAAACGCTTATAGGTATTTTCAAATATTTCACTTTAAAAATCTCTCAAAAAAACGAAGTTGTTTTTTATAAAATAGCCTCGACCGTCCTGTCCTGAGCCTGTCGAAGGGCAAGGCCAAACCGTTCATTATGCATTATACAATTGTCATTATTCATTTCAAACTGACCGAAAAAGTCAGTTTGACGACCCGATCGCACTAAGCCCAAACCAGTTATCCAGAAACAAACATGACAAATCAAATAATTTGCGTTCTGCCGTTTTTTTCACTGCTATGATATCTTGACCGGCTTTCTGCTGTTCGATAACCTCAGAAGCCATCTTCGCAGCCGTCGTTTCCGGCCAGGAATCCTCTGCATGCTGATAATAAAGACTAGCCGCCTCGGGCAGTTCCGCCCGGGAATAATACCTGGCTATCTCAAATTCCTTATAAGCAAGCTGCTCGTCAACCAGCTGAATCTTTTCATCAATATCATACTTACTAACCTCCTGGGGATACCTCGCCTTGAAATCTTCGTAGTAACTCCTGGCGCTGCCCAGACTCGAGCTGTCATATTTCGGCCCCTTGTACGCCGAATGCAGCGATTGTGCCATTTCCAGAAGCGAAGTCTTGCCGAGTTCACCCGTCGGCCATCTCGAAGACATCTCCGCCCAAACGTCATACGCTTCGATATATTTATTTCTCTTTTGATACCCCTTAGCCAGTGTCGTCAGCGCACGTTTGGCGATAGGAGCATCACCGGAACGGTCGGCGATATCGTGCATAATATTGTCGGCCTCTTCATACGCATGAAGCCTCAATATGCCCAGCACAGTCCGCTTACGTCCCTTAATAAAAGTGTCAGCTATCGTAAACTGTCTTTCCATAGCCGATTCGTAAAAACTGCTGTCCGGATATGAATCGAGAAACTCTTCGTATTTCCGGCTTGCCTTAATCAGTTTTTTCTTCGCGAAGAGAAGTTCCGCTTCGACAAGAGCATCAAGATCTTCGCCAACAAGGTCGTCAAAAGCGGCTTTCAACTCATCAATCGCCTTTGCGGCCTTTTTATGCTTGCTCTCAGCGATCAATTTTTTAATATTCGATACCGCAAGGATATACTCATTACCGCCCTGATCGATCTTTTGCCACTGACTTCCGCCCTTCAAATGGTATGTCTCAGCTGCACCTGCCCAGCCGGAAACAATTAATATCAGAAAAAAAATAATTCCGACCGATAAAACAGACCCGCTATTTTTATTTTGCGACTTCATGTCAACCTCATTCATTAGAGAATATTCAAAATCATCCTTATTATACCCTATTATGTATATCTTGCAAACTCTCTTTATCGATGAATTTTCATAATAAATATAGAAATCGGGCTTTACAGACTACGATTTTGCTCAAAATCGGCAGGATTTTTGAATATTAATTCGCCCTTTGATAAAATAGGGGTACCTGTAAGGGTTGCTTTAATAATTCAAAACCCTGACTATTTTTATTACTCAGACAGTAAATCTATCCTAAATGAAGAAAAAATACGCATCATACATATTATTATCGGCCCTTGCCGTGATCCTGTCCGGCTGCGATATGAATATCGCCATCGTTGACAATACCGTGATCCCCGATGCCGATTTCAAAGCTGCCCGGAACCTCAAGCTGATGGATCCCCACGGTCCAATTTTCATTCAGGAGATCGTAACCGAAGATGGATTCGACACTTACGAGTACTCCTCCAACAGAATTCCCATAGTGGACATGCCCGACATCGCAACCGCCGATTTCAATATCGAAGAGTATAACCGCAACAACTACATGGTCGTTAACGGCAAAATAGGCGATGGCAGGACATATCCGGTCATCCTGGACACCGGCGCAAACCTCGACGCCCTGATAGTCCAGGACATTCACATCCGCCAAAACGATCTCCAGGTATACCCTCTGACAAAATCTTCTGGCCCCGAGTCTAAAATGTCTTTATGCGCGGTCGAAAATCTCCAACTCGGCGATTTCAAAATTAAAGATTGCACCGGAATCTCCTGGGGCCAGCACATCGAGCTAAAACTGCTCGGCCTGATCCCGCTAGGCAGAAGCGACGACATTTGCTTCCCCCTGCCGATGATGAGCAAGTTCAAATATTTCGAGTTCGACATCCCCGCTAAGCAGGTACGCTTTTCGGCAAAGAAATCCTTCGGCCCGATTGCAAAAGAAAACTGGCACCGTTTCCCAATGACCGTCGAATCCATGGAAAACGACCCGTCAAAACAGTTTCTCTTTCTGGACTTAGAGATAAACGGTAAACCCATCCGTCCGCTGCTCGATACCGGTGCCGGCCTTGGACTGATGATGAACAACCGGCTCTGGGATCAGGTCAAAGACAACTTCCGGCAAACCCGCCGCCGGAATTTCAACTTCATACTCCCCTTCCACTTCGAAGGCAACAAACCAAGATGCACAGCCGTAAAGGTAAAGAACCTCAATCTGGGCAGTATGAAAATGACCGGCGAAGAAATAATCGTACTGCCGGAATCAAAAAACTGGAAAAAAACCGAATGCATAATGGGAATGGGCTACTTCAAAGAAAAAACAGTAGTACTGGACTTCGAAAAACAAACCCTATGGGTAAAAAAATAAACAAAAGCGAGGGTGCGCGAACACCCCGATAAAAAAACCAAAATAAAAGTATTGCGTCCAAAAAAACAGATGGCTGTGTCCCAGATTTCTTCTGGTAACTATGCTATATTTACGGAAATATTCAATCCTGGTCTACGAACTGATCCTCATCCCACGGATTACCGCCTTTGCCGTAGTAGAATGCAAAGTTGTCTTTTGAACCGTTGCATGTTGTCCAGCCCGGATCGTTTACGCCTCGGATATTTTCACCCACGTTCGGCCAGCGTGCGATCTGCTGTCTGCGGTCGTTAAAGCTGGGACTATTTTTAATGTATCAAATTAATCTCAAAAACTCAAGGTTTCCAGCTTAATTTTGAAACTATTTCACTCAAACCGACACCAAAAACAAACAGCAGCCCTAAGCGCAAGGACGTGTTGACCAAATATCTAAGCACTAAATTCTAAACCCTAAACAAGCAGTAATATCTAAATTCAAATGACCAGAACGCTTCTGACTACGTTGGAAAGGGGTTTTGGATTTCGGTAATTAGTATTTTGAATTTGTTTAGAATTTAGCAATTAGCTAGTAATTGGTTTCTCCTGTTTGTCGCTTGCAGGCCCTAAGCTCTCTGTGTATCGGCCACTCGCTAAAAGCAAGTATCAAAGGCAGTATCAGATTCGCTATTGGAACAAACATCAGAAGTCCCAAAGCCCAGTGGTAACCGGTCTTTGAGCATATCTTGCAATATACAACAGCCGAAATGATTGCAACTGCTAAGCCGATTAGCAGAAAAATCAAGATAAATACAATTCCAATAGCTGCCGACTGCTCTGACATACCTTCAAAAGTCACTGTTGAACTATTCATTTCTTTTTCTCCAAAAGTATGATTAGATAGTTTTAGCCTTTAGCCGTTAGAAGAACTGTCTTTACCGACCCTGCCGATTTTGGGCACCCAGAAGGGGTGTACCTACCTTTGACTTTTTTTTAGTGGTCTACCGGTTCGCCTAACAGTCTTTTTATTTCTGCGAATTTTTCTTCCATCTGGTCTTCTGTTTTTGCTTCGACGATCAGCCTTAGCAGCGGTTCTGTGTTGCTTGGCCGGCAGTTAAACCACCAGTCCTTAAACTGTACCGTCACGCCGTCAAGGTCGTCGACCTGGCCTTCGCTGTAAACCCTTGCCAGTTCCTTCATCTTTGTTTCCTTGTCGTCAACCTCGAAATTGACTTCGCCGGTAGAACTGTACCTGCGAAGCGGTTCGATAAGCTCGCTAAGCGACTGGTCGGACTGGCTGAGAATGTTCAGCATGTGAACCAGGGTTATCATGCCGGAGTCGGCGTAGAAATTGTCTCGGTAGTAGAAATGTCCGCTAAGCTCGCCGCCGAACGCTGCATGGCTGTCGCGAAGTGATTTCTTCATGAAGGAATGGCCGACTCTTTCGCGGCGCGGTATTCCGCCGTGCTTGAGTATCTCTTCCTGAAGGACGTGGCTTGAGCGAAGGTCGTAGACAATCGCCGAGTTGGGATTTTTCTCCAAAAAATAAGGTGCCATCAGCGACGTTAGCAGATCGCATCCGATATTTCTGCCGTTCTCGTCGACCATCATAAGCCTGTCGGCATCGCCATCGAAACAAACGCCGCAGTCTGCTCGTTCGGCGATAACTGTATCTTTAAGTTCCTGCAGATTCGCCTCAACGAGCGGGTTGGGATCGTGATTAAATGTGCCGTCGTGCTCGAAGTTCAGCGGGATGATGTCAATGTCAAGGTCATAGAAGATTTCCGGAACGCTCTTTCCGGCCATGCCGTTTGACGCGTCGATGACGATCTTAAGCGGTTTGAGGCCGGGGTTGAGGAATTTGAGTACGTGATCTCTATAAGGGACGGTAATGTCGCATCTTTCAACGGAACCGTCTGAGACTCCCTTTGTATGCAGCAGTGCGGTCGCAATGTGTCTGATCTCGTTAAGGCCGGTATCGCCGCTTATGGGCTTGGCGCCTATTCCGGAAATCTTAAAGCCGTTGTACGCCGGTCCGTTATGCGAAGCGGTAACCTGCACGCCGCCGCAAGTGCCAAGATGGTTAATGGCGAAATACATCTGGGGCGTGTCGATCATGCCGACGTCGATGACGTTTGCACCGGTGGCATTCATGCCGGCTATAAGTGCATTCGAAACCGACGGGCTGTGAGTACGCATATCGCGGCCTACACAGAGACTTTGTGCGTTTGCCTGGCCCCTTTCGTAACCCCTGAGCAGGGACCGCAAGAACTTTGCCGTAGCGTGACCGATCTTCCATGCCGCTTCTTCGTCCAACTGGTCCGGGTATATACCTCTAATATCATATGCTTTAAAAATGGAAGGATCCATGATCACACCTCTGAATTTATTATTGATTATTTCTTATCGATTATTCATCCCGGCATTGAAACAATTACCGGACTCAATCGATGATAAGTTTAAGTCTGTACGAAAGATATGTCAAATCAAACTTTTTCAGTTTTTGTATAAAATCACCCCACCAATATTATTGTTCCGAGTCGTCGTGACCGCGATGTATCTGGACGTTTTCGCGATAGTCATCCTTAGGTTTTGTCATATCGTCAATTCTCCTGGAAGCGATTAGCAGCTTTATCGAAAAACCGATAGTGCTTACCCCAACAAGGACGAAAAACAACGACGCAATCGTAGCGAAAAGCTCGGGCAATGCGAATATCAGCAATGCAAAGCCAAGCAGAAGCATTCCGACAATGAACACCGCAGCGGCCGCACCGGCGGTGGCCTGGGTTAGCGGATTCGAGCTGTACTTAAAATTAAACATCAAAATTTCCCCATTACTCAAACTGACCTGTCGGCCAGTTTAAATGTATAATGATTATTGTATAATTTACGATTCGGCCTCGCTTCGAAAAGCTCAGGGCAGGTCGGCCGAGGCTATCCTATAAAAAAGCATCAATGTCCGTAAATCGCCTTAATGGTTTCTATTTTAGCAGCAAATCTAGTCATAATCCAGAAATAATCGTTGAAAGCATGGCTTTTTTAACGCAAATCGGTATTCTGGACCACACAAAGAAACTTTTGTGCGTAATAAGAATCTTCTTTACTTTTTCCGGTAAATTGGATATAATGTTCTGTTTCGGCAATAGCTGAACTTGCCGTTAATTTGCTGGCTGGGAAACCGAGATTTACTACGCTGTTTAGAAAACCCATTCAATGTAGTCTTGTTGTTTTTTTGGATATTGGGATTGATGACAAATTATAATTTGAGCGAGATATTCGGCAATTTTCAGGTCGAGGGGACCTTTGTCAAAGCTGATGCTTATGGCAGCGGCCATATCAACGATACCTTTGCGGTTACATGCGACATGGGCGGGGAGAAAGTTCGATATGTGATGCAGCGGATCAATCATAATGTTTTCAAGAACCCGGCTGAACTGATGGATAATGTTGTTCGGGTTACTAGCCATATTCGCAAAAAGCTTGAGGCCCGGGGGCTTGACGATGTTGACAGGCGAGTGCTGACTGTAATCCCTGTTGTTAACGGTAAGATGTATCATGTCAATGGGGACGGTAATCACTGGCGTTTGTATATTTTTGTCGAGGGAGCGAAGACTTATGACGTTATGGAAAATCTCGACCAGGCATACCAGGCGGCGAAAGCACTGGGGGACTTCCAGAAGATGCTTGTCGACCTGCCGGGGCCACCGCTGTTTGATACTATCCCGGATTTTCATAACGGTCAAAAACGCTATGCCGCTTTTGAACAGGCTTTGAAGGCCGATGATTGCCGGCGCGCGAAAGACGCCGCCCCGGAGATTGAATTTCTTCAGGAGCATAGCTGGGTTTTTGATGTTTTCCCAAACCTTATAGCCCAGGGCGAAATTCCGATGCGGATTACGCATAACGATACGAAGGTCAATAATGTTATGATCGACGATGAGACCAACGAGGGGATTTGCGTTATAGATCTGGATACTGTTATGCCGGGATTGGCTCTTTATGACTTTGGCGATATTATGCGGACGACGCTTACGCCGACGCAAGAGGATGAAAGGGATCTGTCGAAAGTTGGAATGAAGATGGAAAGGTTCGAGGCGATACTTCGCGGGTACCTGGCAACAGCCGGCGAATTCCTCAACCCCGCCGAAGTTAAGCACCTGGTATTCAGCGGCAAGATGATAACACTGATGATCGGATGCAGATTCTTAACCGACCACCTCGCCGGCGATACATATTTCAAGGTACACCGCCAAAACCACAACCTGGACAGATGCAGGACACAGTTCAAACTCGTCGAGTCGATAACTGAAAACGAAGATGAAATGCGAAAGCTGGTTGAGGAAGTTCTGTCCTGATCGTTTTTTTTAACCGCAGATTTCGCGGATTACACGGATTATAAAATAAAATTAAAAAATCGGGCTGCCTTAGCAAGGGGCCCGCTTTTTTGTTTGTTTAATGTGATACGGAATTAGAAATTCATAAATTCATCACTGCCTACATCGCTCTGGTGTATCCTGACATTTTCGCGGTATTCTGCGTGCGAACTGGACATGCTTCCAAATCTTCTGGAAGCCAGAAACAGCTTGAGCGAAAAACCTATCGTGCCTACGCCTGCCATAATGAATATCATCGCGGCTAGCAGTGCGAAGAGGTCCTTTAGAACGAATACCAGAAAAGCAAAACCGATAAGCATCATACCGACGATAAAAACCATACCGGCTGCCGAGGCGGTGGCCCGGGTAAGCGGGTTGGATTGAAATCTGAAATTAAACATATTACTGCCCTTTCAAAAAAAGTGTATCTATTCAATAAGCTATTAACCAGGTCCAGATTACATAACATTCATCCATATTAACAAAATAACAGAACCTGCCAAAGTAATGGTACTAACTATAAATAATGCTTTAGCAGAAGATTCGACCTTGGATTTCAGGCGAAGGGCTTCCGATACCTGTATCATACCACCTATAAACCCCAAAAAGGATATCACTCCTGCAATAATAGCTTCAACAACAAAGTGCAAACCCATAGTAATAAAACCCCATTCTCCCATGGTCCTGCCAAAGAATGGTAGAATGCCAATAAACTGCCCTATGAACAAGAACATCAAAGTCAACTCTAAGGTAACAATAACTTTATTCCAGAATATATGCGATTTTATATTCATATCAAATGGCCATCTAAACACTTTAAAATGCAATTGATAATTTCATAAAAAAAGCGGACTCCCGCCAAAGGAGCCCGCCAAAGTTCTTCTCTGACATCTGATACCTGATGTCTGACTTCTAAAAAATTACATCATTCCGCCGCCCGGCATTGGGGGCATTGCGGGTTTGTCTTCTGGTATCTCGCTTACTACTGCGTCTGTTGTCAGCAGCAGCGAAGCGATTGATGCACCGTTTTGCAGTGCGGTTCGCTCGACCTTTGTCGGGACGATTACACCGAACTTGATCATGTCGCCGAACTTTTTGTTCAGGGCATCATAGCCGTAGTTGAAGTCGTCATTTTCCATGACTTTCTGGGCAATGATCGAACCGTCGAGGCCGGCATTGGTCGCGATCTGTTTGATCGGAGCAACCAGCGCTCTCTTGATGATCTCTACGCCGACCTTTTCGTCGCCGGTGCATTTGAGCTTATCGAGAACGCCGAGAACCTTGAGCGAGGAAATTCCGCCGCCCGGAAGGATGCCTTCTTCGACGGCTGCACGGCATGCGTGAAGTGCGTCTTCTACGCGGGCCTTCTTTTCCTTCATCTCTGCTTCGGTGGCTGCGCCGACATTGATCTGGGCGACACCGCCTGCGAGTTTGGCAAGACGTTCCTGGAGTTTTTCACGGTCGTAGTCACTGGTAGTGGATTCGATCTCGTTCTTGAGTTGTTCGATGCGAGCCATGATGTCTTCAGTAGAGCCTGCGCCCTCGACGATGGTCGTAGAGTCCTTGTCGATGGTGATGCGTTTGGCCTGACCGAGTTGGGCGATGTCCATCTTTTCGAGGTCCATGCCGAGGTCTTCGAATACTGCCTGGCCGCCTGTCAGAAGAGCGATGTCCTGGAGCAGTGCTTTACGCCTGTCGCCAAAACCGGGAGCCTTGATAGCTGCGATATTGAGAACGCCGCGGAGTTTGTTGACGACGAGAGTTGTAAGTGCTTCGCCTTCGACGTCTTCTGCGATGATGAGCAGCGGACGTGATTTCTTGGCGACTGCTTCGAGAAGAGGTACGAGGGATTTGATCGTGCTGATCTTCTTTTCGAAGATAAGTACGTAGGGCTTGTCAAGAACGCAAGTCATGTTTTCCGGGTTGTTGACGAAGTGCGGGCTGAGGTAGCCTTTGTCAAACTGCATACCTTCGAGAAGGTCAACGGTAGTTTCCAGCGACTGGCCCTCTTCAACGGTGATGACACCGTCTTTACCGACCTTTTCCATAGCTTTTGCCATAGTCTTGCCGATCTCGACATCCTGGTTGGCCGAACAGGTTGCGACCTGCTGGACCTGTTTGCTGGACTCGATAGCGATGCTTCTGTTTGCAAGCTCTTCAACGATAGCAGCGACGGCCTTGTCGATCCCGCGTTTGACCTGCATGGGGTTCGCACCGGCTGTGATGTTTTTGAGACCTTCGATAAAGATGGATTCGGCGAGGATGGTCGCGGTGGTTGTTCCGTCACCGGCAACGTTTGAAGTCTTAGAGGCGACTTCTTTGACCATCTGGGCGCCCATGTTTTCGTATGCGTCTTCCAGTTCAATCTCTTTAGCGACCGATACGCCGTCTTTGGTGACGGTAGGTGAGCCGTAGGATTTTTCGAGAATTACGTTTCTGCCGCAAGGACCAAGTGTGATCTTGACCGCGCGGGCGAGTTTTTTGACGCCTTCACAGATAGCCGAACGTGCTTCGGTATCAAAAGCGATTTTTTTAGCTGCCATTTCAATCTCCTGAAATAAAATT
>JAIPFN010000108.1 GCA_021736615.1 Phycisphaerae bacterium
GTTCTTCGCCATCGGCGTTGGGACACCTGAAATTACATTCGCAAAGGGTGTGGCAATCTTAGCGGCAAGTATGCCTATCGCGTTCGCCGGTATGCTCAGTGCTATCCATCAGGGCAAAACCTGTGCAAGCGGTATCCTGATGACTGCAAAACGTCCCGAGATGGCCGTTAAAGCCGGTGTACTCTATGCAGCTATGGTAGAAGTTTACGCGGTTCTGGGCTTCCTTATCTCACTTCTTATTCTCTTGACCCTTAAATAAGCATTAAAAGGTAAGTGAGACTTACCCGGCATTGCCGGGCAGGAAGGATAAGGCTATGAACGCTGAACAAGTTATAGAAAAGATTTTGTCGGAAGCGCAGACCCAGGCGGATGTCATTACGTCCGAGGCCAGGGCCAAAGCGGCTGATGCGCAATCCGAGTTGGAAAAAAAACTGGCTGACTACCGGCAGGAGACGGCAATAATTGCCGAAAATGCCGGCAAAGAACGTAAAGAGCAAATGCTGGCAAGTGCACGTATGCGGTTGCAAAAGGAAATCCTTACCGCTAAGTGCGAGCTTCTCGACGAGGCATTCGCCAAAGCCGTAGAACATATCAAAGACCTGAGCGACAGCGAATACCTTGGCCTTATCGAGAATTTGATGGCCAAAGCCGTCGAAACCGGCGGCGAAGAAGTCATCATCGGCAAGGATGAAACCCGCATAACAGACGCCTTCATAAAGCAGGTTAACCGCAAGCTCGGTACCGGCTTTAAGGGCAACTTGCTGCTGGCAAATGAAAGAGCCAACATCTCCGGCGGTTTCATACTTCGCCGGGGCAAGGTGCAGATAAACGTCAGCACGGAAGTGCTGGTCGCCCAGGCCCGCGAAAAGCTGGAGATGGAACTGGCAGAAGAGCTTTTCTCAAACTGACCTGGCGGTCAGTTTGAAATGAATAATGACTATTGTCTAATGTATAATGGATGAAACCGCCTTCGGCGGAAACTATTTCATTCTGGATCCCGGGTCAAGCCCGGGATGACAGGCCCTAGGGCTAAGGCTATTTGATGCCGGCAAGATGCCGGCGGTACAAGTTTGGAACAATAATGAGTGATGCTGCTGAAAAAACAGTTATAGATTTTTATCGCTATCCGCCGATCGGGACGGAAGACTGGAACTACGCGTTCGAGACCGCAAAGGTTCGGGTTCTGGAAACTGCAATGATCAGCAAGGGCACGTTCATTGACATGGCCAATGCCGAAAGTTTCGGGGCGGCTATGGAACTGCTTGGCGGCAGCGATTATGCGATGGGTGCCGCCACGGACTTTAAAGAAGTCGAAGCGATGTTGCTGGAAAAACGAAGCGAGGCTCGCAGTCTTTTTGTCGAACTTATCAAAGACAAAGCAATCAGCGGGCTTCTAAGGGCACGCGAAGACTTCGCGAATATGCGGCTGGCCGTAAGACGTGTTGTAACAGAACGCCCTATCGGAACCGATTACAGCGATGAAGGCAGCGTTGCGGCAGAAGAGTTTGAGGAAATTTTCGAGACAGAAAACTACAGTAAATTTCCGGATTACCTGCAAGAAGCCGTAGAAAACGCGGTACTGGGGTATTACCAGGCTAAAGACATACGGCAGATCGATCACGCCATCGACCATACCGAAGCAGCTTACAGACTTGGCAAGGCCAAAGAGCTTGAAAGTGAATTTCTTGATTCGCTCTTTAAACTGCGGATCGACCTTACAAATATCCGCACCATGCTTCGCCTGAAAATGGCCGACCGCGACGAAAGAGAACATTTCATCGCCGGCGGATTTGTCGAGTGCGAAAAGTTTGTCCACGGACTGGATGTCGGCTATGAGGCGATGGCCCCGCTGTTTTTCGCGACGCCATACTACGAGATTATCGAAGGCGGGGTAAACTACCTGACGAGTCAGCAGTCGTTTCTGGGACTGGAAGAGTTGTGCGAAGAGCATATGATAGGTTTCCTGAAAACCACAAACTCGATAACTTCCGGCCCTCAGCCGATTATCGCGTATATGCTGCTCAAAGAAATTGAAATTAGAACCTTAAGGATGGTTTTGACATGCAAGAATAACGGCATGGACGCAAGAACGATCCTTGACAGGATAAGCTTAATATAGAGGCAAATATGGAAAGTAAGGTTGCGGTTTTAGGCGGGTCCGATTTTGTGATGGCTTTTTCAGCTTTGGGGCTGGACGGCTTTGCGGTAGAGCCCCAGGCCGATATTGTCGCTGAAAAGGCCGAAGAGATTCTAAAACAGCAGTACGGTCTTGTAGTTATCGCAGAAAACGTCGCAACGATGGCAGACGTGGTGTTTAGCAAAACAAGTAAAAACGCGACGCCATGCGTTGTAGTAGTACCTTTTATGAAAGAGTCGGAAGGTTTTGCACTGAAATCGCTGGGCAGGCAGCTTAAGCTTGCTACAGGTATTGATATATTAGCAAACTAGCAATTAGCAATTAGCAATTAGCGATTAGCGATTAGCGATTAGCTGCTTGCTGTAAGATTTTTGGTTCGGTATTTGGCCGGGCGATTTGATTATGTGGGCATTGAGGCTCACGGATAATGTTGGCAGGACGCCTGCATTACGGTAACAATGCCGGCAAGATGCCGGCGGTACGATATAATTCGTTTTTGAAGGTCTTTTGATATGAGCGAAAAAGGTAATGGCAGAATAATCAAAGTAGCCGGCCCTGTAGTAGTAGCCGAGGGCATGGTAGGCTCCAGGATGTACGACGTTGTCCGCGTAGGTGAGGAAAACCTCATCGGCGAGATCGTCGAACTTCACGGCGAGACGGCGAGTATTCAGGTTTACGAAGATACGGTCGGAATCGGCCCGGGCGAGAAAGTGGTTAACACCGGCGCCCCTTTGAGTGTTGAGCTTGGACCTGGTTTGATTTCGAGTATTTACGACGGTATCCAGCGTCCGCTCGACCAGCTTTATGAAAAACAAGGCAGCTTTATTAAAAGGGGTAGTGCTATCCCCGGTCTCAGACGTGAGACCAAATGGGCGTTTAAGCCTCTTATCGAAAACGGTACGCAGGTTTCCGGCGGTGACATTGTCGGTGAGGTTCAGGAATCGTCGCTGCTGCTGCATAAGATCATGGTTCCCCCGAATGCCAGCGGAACTGTCGAAGGTATAAGCGAAGGTGAATTTACCGTTGACGAAGTAATCGGAACGGTAACCGGCGAAAACGGCGAAAAGACCGAACTAAAACTTATGCAGAAGTGGCCGGTTCGTACTCCGAGGGCAAGCAAACAGCGTCTTGCGCCGAATGAAGTGCTTATTACCGGCCAGCGTGTTATCGACGCGTTCTTCCCGATCTCAAAGGGCGGTACGGCGTGTGTTCCCGGTCCGTTTGGAACAGGCAAAACGGTTGTGCAGCATCAGCTCGCTAAGTGGGTTAACGCTGACGTTGTTGTTTATGTAGGCTGCGGCGAACGCGGTAACGAAATGACAGACGTACTTCGGGAATTCCCGGAACTGGTCGACCCGCATTCCGGCGAGCCTCTTATGAAGCGTGTTGTTCTTCTGGCGAATACCTCAGATATGCCCGTAGCTGCTCGTGAAGCTTCGGTTTATACCGGTATCACTATCGCCGAGTACTTCCGCGATATGGGTTACTCTGTCGCGATGATGGCCGACAGTACCAGCCGATGGGCAGAGGCGATGAGAGAAATTTCCACGCGTCTTGAAGAGATGCCCGCCGAAGAAGGTTACCCGGCGTATCTCGGTGCAAGAATCGCGTCGTTCTATGAAAGAGCAGGCAGAATCAAATGCCTCGGCGGTCCGGAACGCGAAGGTGCCCTTTCGATCATCGGTGCCGTTAGCCCTCCGGGCGGTGACCTTTCCGACTCGGTTGTTCAGGCTACGCTGCACGTTGTTAAAGTGTTCTGGTCATTGCAGGGAAGACTGGCCCAGCAGAGGCATTTCCCGGCTATCGACTGGCTGACAAGTTATTCGTTCTACAAACAGTTCCTCGCCGACGCCTTTGAAGATAAGGTTATGGGCGAAGAGATGGCAAGGATGTGTCAGAAGGCGATGGGATTGCTGGAAGACGAAGCGTCGCTTATCGAGATCGTAAGACTCGTCGGTGCCGAATCGATCTCGGCGAAAGACAGAATGGTACTGGAAACTTCAAAGAGTATTCGCGAAGACTTCCTCCACCAGAACGCTTTCCACAAAGTCGACACGCATACGTCTATCGAAAAACAGTATGAGATCATGAAGACTATCCTGCATCTGCACGAACAGGGCCTCGCTGCCATTGAACGCGGAATTGACGTTACAAAGATATTTGCTCTCGACGTTCGCGAACAGATCACACGCTCAAGTTATATTGATGAAAATGAACTCAGCAAGATCGCAGGTATTCGCAAGACAATAGACGAGCAGATCAGAGCAATCGCTTAAGTGCAATTAATAATTACGAATTACGAATTTTGGAATCGCCTTTGGCGAGACAGATTTAATTAAGAACGGGAGTTTAAGATGCTTAAAGAGTATCGGACAGTAAGTGAGATTTATGGGCCTTTGATGCTCGTTGAAGGTGTTGACGGAGCCAAGTACGGCGAGATCGTGGATATTGAGATCGTCGACGGTTCGGTTCGCCACGGACAGATTCTCCAGGTTGACAGAGACAAGGTTCTTGTCCAGGTATTCGAAGGTACCGAAGGTATCAACGTATCACAAAGTACAGTTCGTTTCCTTGGCAAACCGATGGAACTTGCCCTATCACCTGAAATACTCGGCCGTGTGTTTAACGGTACGGGTAACCCGAAAGACGATGGGCCTGCGATCCTTCCTAAGACACGCATGAATATCAACGGTAACCCGATCAACCCCTATGCAAGGGACTTCCCGAACCAGTTCATCCAGACAGGTATCTCGACCATCGATGGTCTTAACCCGCTTGTTCGGGGACAGAAGCTTCCGATCTTTTCAGGTGCCGGTCTTCCGCATGACGAAATCACGGCGCAGCTTTGCCGGCAGGCAACCGTACGAGGCGCCGGCGAAAACTTCGCGGTAGTATTTGCGGCAATGGGTATCACCTTCGAGGCGGCACAGTTCTTCATCAACGACCTGACCAACACCGGTGCTATCGAAAGAGCGGTTATGTTTATAAACCTCGCCGATGACCCGGCTATTGAGCGTATCGCGACGCCGCGTTGTGCCCTGACCGCCGCCGAGTACCTGGCATTTGAAGAGGATATGCAGGTTCTGGTAGTACTTAACGATATGACGAACTATTGCGAGGCACTGCGTGAGATCAGTGCGGCAAGAAAAGAAGTTCCGGGCCGCCGCGGTTATCCCGGTTATCTCTATACCGACCTTGCGACGATCTACGAACGTGCGGGAAGGATCAAGGGCAAAAAGGGTTCGATCACAATGGTGCCCGTACTGACAATGCCCGAAGATGACAAGACTCACCCGGTGCCCGACCTTACCGGTTATATCACCGAAGGCCAGATCATCATGTCGCGTCCGCTTCACCGCAGAGCGATCTCTCCGCCGGTTGACTGTCTGCCAAGTCTTTCGCGTCTGAAAGATAAGGGTATCGGCGAAGGCAAAACACGTGAGGATCATGCTGACCTTTATAACCAGCTTTACGCGGCGTATGCACGCGGTAAAGAGTCGCAGGAACTTGCGACAATTCTCGGCGAAGCTGCCCTGTCCGAAGAGGATCAGCTCTATATGAGATTCGCCAACGAGTTCGAAGGCCGTTATATCTCGCAGGGCTACTACGAAAACCGTACCGTTGAGCAAACCCTCGACCTGGGTTGGGAACTGCTGAGCATGTTCAGCGATACAGAGCTAAAACGTATCGATGTCGATCTGATCGAAAAGTATATGCCCGCGGCACGTGAAAAAGCGAATAAATAGCATTCAGCGATTAGCTTTACGATAAAACTTAGTGCAAGTATTATAACTGCAATTTAAGAGTATATAATTATGTTGGAAAATGTAAATGCTACCAGGATGGAACAGCTTCAATTGCGAAAGCGAGTTGCGCTCGCTACCCGCGGTCACAAGTTGCTCAGCCAGAAACGCGACGAGATAAGCAGACGGCTCGTCAAGATCGCCTCTACCATCAAGCCGCTCAGAGATAAGGTTGAAAAAGAGCTGCTCGAAACAACGAGGCGATTTATGATGGCAAGGGCAACGATGGAGCCGGAAGATATGCGGGCGGCTCTGGATGTACCGACAAAAAAGTTTTCGCTGGTTATCAAACTGGCCAGTATTATGAGCGTAGCCGTTCCGCAACTGGCCAAAGAGATCGAAGGCGAGATCATGTGTTACGGGTTTGCCACTACCAGCGGTGAACTTGATATTGCTCTTAGAGCTTTGGAAAGAGCGTTTGACAGCCTCATCGAGCTGGCCGAAAAGGAAAAACAGGCCCAACTGCTCGCAACAGAACTCCAGATAACCAGAAGA
The DNA here is from genome assembly GCA_021736615.1 of Phycisphaerae bacterium. The sequence goes on from JAIPFN010000108.1 coordinate 6,436, forward strand.
CGTGTAAACGTCCTTGAACACGTAGTTATACCCGAGATTCAGGAAACGATTAAATATATCGGCAGCAAACTCAGCGACGCCGAAAGAGACAACACCAGCAGACTAATGAAGATCGCAGACATCATTCGCGGATAACCGGCCAAACTGACCGAATCGGTCAGTTTGAAATGAATAATGGCAATTGTATAATGTATAATGAAAGAAACGGCCTGAAAGCCGGTGCTGTTTTACAAAAAACTGGCATTGCTTAATCTTCTTAAATACAAAGGCTTACGTGAAAACCTGGTTTCTTGTCGGTCAATATTAGTTATTGTTTTTCATCCGCCATTCTTAATTATAACGCAGTTGCTTTAATAACTTTGATTGGTATTAAATATGACAGACAGGATACAGGACAAACAGACAGGCCCGTCGAAATCCTTTATGACCGTCGGGCCGACACTCCACTACAGTCACGCCAATGTCAGGCGTTGCTGGGGGCTTGCTATCCTCGTGTTTTTAGGTACGTGCCTGTTCTGGTCGAAAATTCTTACCGGCGCGGCTTTCTATCTTGATCCGCAGCTGCTTATCGAACCGGGCAGATGGGGACTTAGTCACTTCATCGGAAAACCTATAAGCATCTACGAATATCCCTGGCAGATCGTCGTACTCGGACTGCTTATGGGAATAATCGGTTCCAGCGGCGTGATAATTTCGCAGCTGATGAGCTTTCGCTACAGCATTCCGTTTATTCTTGCGATTATATTCATCGCCCGTCTGCCGCTGCTCGGCATTATCGTGCTTATAAGCTGCATTGCCGTCGCTTGCAGACCGCTTCGGTTTCGTTCTCGTTTCATTGCTATCGCCTTGTGCATGACGCCGCAGCTTGCATACTGGGGCGTATTCGGGGGCGTCGGCAAGGACCCGCTTTTGTGGGGCATATCATACTCATCCTGGATCGGAGCGTGGCTGACCGGTCTTGGTATCGCAGGAATCGTCATCGGCGTTGGACATTTTACACGTTACCGCCCGGGACTGACCTGGATCGTTACGGGATTATTTCTGGCGGCGGCGTTTTTTATCTTCCAGAGCCAGATCAGTTTTTCCGAGCTTGACTATCAACTCTACATCGCGGGCAATTCACCCGAAGAACTTGCCGAGTTTCGCCCTCATCATCTTTCCGAGACACTTGACAATTCGATAAATGACCCTGAAACACGTAAAGAAATAAACAGCTTTTTCTTTCCGACAGATCCGGAACCACTTAAAAAAGAACTCCTCAACGATATCGCGTTATATATTGTCTATAACAAATGGCCCTTCTGGTTCGAAGCGCCGGATGAGCTTCAGTACCAGAAAAAACGCGAACTTCTGCTGCTGCAATACGATTATTTTATCGGCAAACATCCTACAAGTGCGCGTATGCCGATCGCACTTTACTATAAAGGGATGCTCGAAGAGTTTATCCCGGACGTCGGCTTGCTGAAAAACAAAGGGATTCTCAGCTTTTCTAATATGTACCCGCAAAGCAGATCTCTTCCGACCTGGCAAAGGCTTTTTGTCGATTTTCCGAAAAGCGATGAATCACTGGAAGCCAGATGGAGAATCGCAATGCACGAAGCCGGTCAGAAGCAATTCACAAAAGCCGCCGATCATTGCAACTTCGCTAAAGTCCGGCTTAATGAAAGGATCGATGAACTCCGGGAGCTTCCCAAAAACGGTGCTGCTGCATTGCCGGTCTTTGCCAAACCGCAGGACTCGGTCATGTCGCGACGTAAGCTTGACGAGCTTTTGCATCGACTCAATAAACTTGAAACACTGATCGCCAATGCCAAACAAATGCAATCCGAAGAGGCAAAAAGCCGCCTTGCACAGTTTATCAGGCTAAATCCATATCAGGAGGAATACACGGAGAGACTTGATAGCCTGCTGGAAAAAACTCCGGAAAATGATCCGCTGCTGGACAATCTGCTCCTTGCAAAAGCCATTCTTGAGGAAAATGAGCCTTTGAGGGCCAGAAAGCTTCTTGAACTCAATACTGAATACCCGGACAGCGACGGCGGAATTGAAGCCCTGTATAAACTGGGGATACTCAATAAAAAGCTGTCGAAATCACCGGAAATAACAGAGGAAAACAAGCCTGGATACCTCCAGGATGCCAGAAACATACTGGCCAGCTTCATCAATAAGTACCCCGACTCATACCTCATACCAGATGCACAAAAAAACCTCGATGAACTCCCAAAAATCGAGTAATTGACTTTAAGTCATTTTAGGCTCTCATCCAATAAAGTTGGTAAATCATGCGTCCTCAATGTAAAAATTAAAATGCAAAAAGCAAAATGACAAATAAAAACTTAAAAATACAAGTCCGGCCTCAACGGCAAAACATTGTTCTATTGGTCTTTTGGGCCGATTTTAAATGCTATTAATGCCAAATCCGAAAATTTTCAGAATGTCGTTTTGTTTTCGGAAGTTTCTTGGAACCGCAATATAACTTGTCAGGCAGTTTTGCTTTTTGCGAAAACCAAACAGACCGCCAATTTTGATTTTTAATTTGTCATTTTAATCTTTAATTTTTGATTTTTGATTTATACAATACAATTTCAACCAACTTTTTGGGAGTTGAACCTCATTTTATTTATTACGCCAAATAAACCCCGTTTTTTCTGCAAATAACCTGAAATTCAGGCTATTATCGGGCATATCTTTATTTATCTTGACAAATTGTCCAATTCTGGTATGATGTAGTGTTAAGTTAGGCAATTGACGGTTCCGGAGATAACCAAACTTTACAATATGACCTCGCACTGTTTACGTCTTGGAACGTATACAAGCCGGTGGTGAAACAGGGATCAGGGTATGCAAACAACAAATCAAAATGATGGGCCTAAAACGGCAGATATGATTCTAATCGTCGGCAATATCGACAAAGCCGTGATCAATACCCGGTGCGTAAATGATTTGCGGGTTAATCAGTGCGAAAGCATGCTCGATGCGATCCCGCTTGCGTCCAGAAGAAACTATACGAAGATATTTATTGTCATGTCGGGCCTTGGCAGGACACTTGACAGCGCACTTGAGACACTGCGTAAAGCATGCAAAGATACAAAGATCATTCTCCTTGCCGAGATGTACGAAGAGCCTATCGCTATGCGTCTGATTCGTTCTCCCAGAAACCCTAAAGCCGCTGCGGACGACTATTTTATCTGTCCGGTTGAAAATAGTATTTTATGTGAAGGTCTCGCCGTCGAAGACGGCCAGAGCCAACCTGCCGATTCTGCGGTAAAGGACGAAAAACTCGCGGCAAGGATCCGCCACCTGGAACGCCTTGCAACGCAGGACGACCTGACCAATCTGAAGAACAGACGCTATGTCAGAGAGTTCCTCAAGCAAATACTAGACCTGGCAAAAAAAGAGTACCTCTGCGTCACCCTGCTGATCTTTGACATCGACAATTTCAAGCATTACAACGACTCGTTCGGCCATGCCGTCGGCGACAATGTTCTCAGGCAAGCCGCTGTAATGATGCAGCGATCATGCCGCGAACACGATGTTATAGCAAGGATCGGCGGCGATGAGTTTGCCGTGGTATTCTGGGACAAACCGCAGGATGACGGACTGTCGCAACTGCCCGAACAGGAACGCCGACAGATCAATTCAAACTCCAGGCACCCTTCGGAGGTATTCTTCATCACGGAAAGGTTCAGAAACGAGATCAGCACGGCAAACCTTTCATCGTTGGGAGCAGGAGGCAAAGGCGAACTGACTATCAGCGGCGGACTGGCATCATTCCCACGCGACGGAAGAACTGTAGAAGAACTATTCGAGCAAGCCGACAAAGCAATGCTCCAGGCCAAAAGAAGCGGAAAAAACCAAATCTACCTGGTAGGAAACCCCGGCGAGTAATAAATGATCTGCTGAAAATACCTCAGATACGGTATTGCACTAATCCAACTTTTCGGTTTTTGTTCCGCTGATCATTTTGTAGCGTATGCCTCTCCATGTTATCGTTCTGCCAAAGGCCGATGATATTATGCACGCCAAAAGCACCCACGACCAGATACAATTGCCAAAGATGTCTACCATAGCGGCAGCCTTCATATTTTCCGCGTCTTCCGGGAGAAGCTTTGCAATCATCTTCTGCCTTAAAAAGGACCGGATTAACTGTCCTGCAAAAAACAAAACCGGCACCGAAGCATAAAACAACGTATGAGGATGTTCAGTGATCGCCGCCGAAACCGCAACGGCAGCACCGCCCCAAAGCCCGGCAAGAGAGTAAACACTACAAAAAAACGCAAAGCCCCAGACACCCGGCATTGTAACGCGTGTGATAAGGAACTGTCTTCTGGCGAATTCAAAAAGTTTCGGCCAGGTCGTGTGCTCATAGGAAGCGACAAGGCAAGCGGGAACATAGATTATCTTGAGTTTGGCCTTTTTAACCGTACTCGACAAACAAAGGTCGTCGCTTACAGCGCTCGCCCACAACTTATCCAAATGCAGTTGCCTGAACGTTTCTGCCCTGATCGCCATCGAACCGCCCCATGTCTGGTTAAAACCGGTATTGCCGAGCATCTGGGCGATCTTGCCATTAATCGCCGAAAGCACAAGTGAAGCGAGATTATTCTGACTCGGTACAAACCATCGATACCCCGTCGAAGCTCCGTGCCGCTGTTTTCGCAGCGGATGAAGCAGATGACCGAGCCAGTCGGAATCGAGGCAGACGTCCGAATCGGCAAATGCAAAAACCTCCGTGTCATCGGCAGCGTTAGCACAGGAATGCAAAAGGTTGTGAATCTTCTGACTCGACGAATCGGTAATACCGGCGACAAGAATCCGAACGTCAAGTGCCTTCGAAGCCGAAGCAAGCTTTTCCTTCAGCAAATTCAACTGCTCATAGGCGGGATCGGATTCCGATTCAACAACAAAATTCAGGTAATAACTGTCATAGTCAAGTTTATACAGAGAAGTAATATTTTTCTCGAACGCCTTGTCTAACCCCTTGCAAGGGACGGTAAGAAGCGCAACCGGCTTATAAGAATCACGTTCTTTAGACGACTTATTCAGAGCATAGCGGTAGTTCTGAATCATCTGAAAAATAAACAAAGCCTGCGTGCCGATAAACAGGCCGGCAATAATATTATAAATATCCCAGAACATATAAAGTCCCCTGACTTTTGCAGCAAAATTGAAAATGGTACTATAAAACGCACATTACCTTAACCGCACAAAAAAAGCCAGCATCTTTTCGCTTATCTTGAGATCAGATTTACCGCGCGTACTGTGCGTGTGCGTTCTTCGCCTTCGTCGGTGAGTGTGCCTTTGTTCCAGAATTTGGCCCTGTAGCTGAACTCGCCGCCGGTGGGCAGGCAGTCAATCGGAGCAGTTTTTGCGGCCTGGGGGAACAGTCCGTTCTTCATGTATGCCGTCGCATCGGGTTTTTCATGGCAGCCGACACATCCGCGAGTCTCTTCCGGCCTGGCATACATCCATATCTGCTGGTTGCCGACAACCCTTCTGTCGCTGTCGAGCACCTGGAAATGGATGAGCCTGTCTGCGGGAATATTAACGAAAAACGAACCGTCGGCAGCTAAAGGAACTGTCCCGAGAACCCTGGCATGAGTGCCAGTATGATTCTTCCAGGCCTCGCCTTTTTTACTCAGATGCGTATGGTGCCGCGCCACCGCGGGCAGACCCTCGACAACACGAACAAGTTTGCCGCGCAGCCCGACACGTTTTTCCTGCGAGTCAAAAACCGACCGGCAGAAAAATTTACCTGTATAGGAAGTACTTCGCTCCGATACCCCCGTCGCAAGCGTTCGCGGACGCGGTCTGGGCATCAGAGGTCGCGGCTCAAACTCGGCGGTATCCGGGTCATTATAAAGCAGCGTCAGTTCGCCTGTATCGCTGTCCATTACATACAAGCCCAGATCGATTTCTTCCTGATTAAACGTCCGCCTGGAAGAAGCGCACAATATTCGTCCGTCGCTAAGAGGAAACGGCGAAGTCACAGAGCGAGTCTGGTCGTCGCGGATGATTCTTTCTTTCATACGTCCCGGGCCGATCAAAGCAGCACCGGCGGTTGTCATGCAGATAAGACGCTGATCGTCGAAATATTGCGGTTGCGTCAGCCGAAGTACACGATGCCTTGGCGCTACTTCGCCCCACCATTTCTCGCCGGAACGTTTGGTGACATTTCGCCAGAAATCCCGTCGCTCCGGTCCGTATAGCGTAATGTCTTTCGTACCGTCGGGAAAAACCGAATGCAGAGTCAGTTCGGTTTTCATCCTGGAATAAAATAGTTCCAGGCGGCTAAATACGATAAGACCGTCCGGCATAACCGCAGGCTCGTTATCGCGTCCGAGATTAAACCCGATGCAATGAATATCCGTGCCGTCGCCGTTCATTACCGTAAGTCCCGTCGCCGTTCATTACCGTAAGTCCCGTCGCCGGATAACCGTGATATTCGTCACGCACTCCGATGCGGCTGGACGAAAAGATTATCCGGTCGTCAGCCATATAAGCGGGCTGAACATCGTGGTACGGCCCGAAAGTCAATTGCCTCATATCGCTGCCGTCTGCGCCTATCTCGTAAATATGCCACCACGGATCGGTATCGCCGCCTCGGTGTGCGAAAATTATTCTCGTGCCATCCCACGACACTTCACAATCTGCAACGAAACCGTCTTTGAAATGTGTCAACTGGGTGACCTTGCCATTAGGTCCGGCGGGCCTTAGCACACACAAATTCTCTCCGAGCCGATATGTCGGGCCGGAATCGGTCGTCGAATAGGTCGTTCGCCAGATGTCGATCTGGAAATTATTTGGCATAACATTGTCACCCTTTATGAACACGACAGCCGCCGGATACACAGGATATGATTGAGCGTCCGGTACGATATCCGGCAAAGGTTTGACGGATTCGGCGGACACAACCGATTTCCGCATGCCTCGACGCCACAACGCCTCTCGTGCAAACATCTTGATGCTGTGGAACGGATGTTCCACTTCGGCAGTTTGCAAAGCTTCGACAGCGGCGGATGTTCCTATTTCATCGAGAGACTCCGCCGCTGCGTATTGCACTTCCAAAACGTTGCGGTCGTCGTTGAGCAATTCGACAAGCACAGGGACACATTGTTTACCGCCCAGCGCACCAATCGCACGCACATAAGCCTGCCGCCAGCGAGGAGGCGTATCGTTATATTCTGCATAGCCGAATTGCGGCTGCTTAAAAAAGAACTTGCCGTTATAACCGTATTCCGCCTCGGGTTTGGAGGCGGTCAGTATTTCCATCAACGGATCGGCCGCACTTTGCTCGTTCATAAACATCAATGTCTTTGCCGCATTGATACGCACCCAGCCGTTTTGATGCTTGAGAAGTTTGATAAGTTTCGGAACATGCTGTTTGTGCCTGCAAATAACCGGCAGCCAGGTCGCCGCGGCCGGAACATCGCCGGGACTGGTTTTCGCCAGTTTGATCAATGACTGCTCTGCTTTGGTTTTCAGCCCTCCATCGGAAACCCCCAACACCTGAAATGCCGTCTCGCTTATCAAGTCGCGCTGACCCGAAAGTTCGATCAGGTGGGCGTAAATCTCCTGGTAGGACTGCAATTCGTAAATCATAATCCCGTCAAAATCGCTGGGGAGATTGGCCATCAGCAGCGGCGTAATATCTCCAAGTCGACCGAGAAGTTCCTGGTCAAAAGAATCCGGCATTCGCGACAGTGCCAGCGCGATCGCATAGGCAGTTTCGTACATCCGGTCGGATGGATCGAGACCCGGCCGATCGTCTTTCGGGAAAAGCCTGGGATCGGCGCCTTTGATATTGCGTGCGTAATCGGGGTATGCCTTAAGCAAGGCCTCACAAGCCTGCCGCCCGCCGATATCTCCAAGTGCATCGGCAGCGTATCTTGCCCAATACGGATTGGCAAGAAACTCTGTCAGAACTTCTACGGATTGTTCTCCGCCTAAACGTCCAAGACTCCGCAAGCCGGCCTGTACCATGCTCTTTTGCGGAAAAGTTTTGCCGGTCTGTTTCTTATAAGGCCTCAAAACTTCAACGATCTGCCGAGCAGCACCTTCGCCGCCCAATGCCCCTGTCGCCCTTAGCCCTCGCTCTATATACCATTGGCCAGGCTGGGATTTAGACATATTCGATTTCGGATGCAGGAGTTTCTTTGCATCGTCAGGAATTATTCCCGGTTGCACAGAAGCCCACCAGACCCTCCATTCTTTTGCCTGCGACTGACGCTTTGCTTTAGGGGCAAGCCCGTCGAAAAGAAATTCCATCCCGGTAATATTCGTCAGTGCCACCCATGCACCCTGACGCACGGTCCAGTCTCCATCGTCTAACGAGTTCAGCAGTGAACCGACCTGATCTCGACCGCCGCACCATCCCAGAGACAACACCACATCCCGCCGAACCTTTGCAGACGGATCTTTCAAAGCACGCTCCAAAGCATCGGCGGCATTATAAGCCCTTAAATACCCAAGCGATTCAGCCGCCCCGCTGCGAACGCCCGCATCCTGATCCCGCAGCAGTTCAACCTGCTCATCGATCTGCATATCGTAAGGATTTACGCCGCCCTTAAGGTCGCCGGCAAAAGTTACGCAAATATAAACACTGCATAACACAAAATATGTAATCACTAATCGCAAAGGCTTATCATCCATCTTAATAAGTTCATTAAAAGCACATACAAATATTACCATAAACCCACGAAAAAAGCCACCTATGTTGACAAAAAAAGCCGAGACCCCAAAAAGCCCCGGCTTGTTGATTGATCAACGATAATAGACATGGCGGTTTACACCGTCAAAATTTCACCTTTTTCATACTGCATTTCTTGAAATAACTGCATAGAACCGCATGGGCAAAGGTCATTTCTATCTGGTTTTTCTTCCAGCAATTTATCGTCATGGACGATTCCGAGCCCTTTTTTGACTTTTGTCTCCGAGGGATAACCTCTGCAACGCTTGCTCATTGATTCGTTAAAAACAATCCTGATTATAATCATTATCCGGATGAACCCATTATTCGACATGATACACCTTCATTTCTTAAGGTTAACAAAAAAGACCTACAAGCACTGTACTCACACTGCCATGCTACTCTACTAAATATTACATGAAAAAAACCAGCATCGTCGTGATACCGGCTAAAAACTCCCCGAGTAGAACTCGAACCTACGACCTAGCGGTTAACAGAATAACACTCATCAAAATTTAGCATTTCTGTAAGTAACTGGAATTACTTAATTTACAACATATATCTTTCTCCAGTAAAGAGTCATAAACCTTAGTAAAATCCCTTCTAATCCCTCCTATTCCCCCTTAGTGCTGTCTAATTCCTATTTAATTTGCTCAAACTGCATAGAAACTGCGTAGGCATATTTACAAAACCAGTGATCAACCATGCCCATACTTCCTTGTTAGCCGATTTGGGCCAATTCTCCGTTGTCCAGCAGGAAGATAGAGGCATAGTCCCTGTTGAGATATAAAGAATTATTTTCTGATATGATAAGCATGCCCCTTACTAAGCCCCCAAAATCTCCTTGTTTATCGGTTATTTAAGTAGTAATATGAGGCTGAATGATATTGTGATATGCATCAGATGCATAATAATGGAATGTTATGAGAAGCGGGTAGCCCTCTGGGGCAAGAGAAAGGTTATAAATCACTATGGCCATTGACCAACACGATAACAAGAAAATATACTGCCGAAAGATGGGGCATCACCTGAGTTTTTCCTATTGCAGAAAACCAGCCTCTGAACAGCCTTGCGGAAAAATATTCGATTGCTGGTTTAAAACTTTTGACATTGAGCAGTTTATGAAGGAACATTTTACTGAAAATCAGATAAAGGCTATTCTAGCTCCGCCAAAAGCTAAGGTTTCTTCTTTGATTGAACTAATCCAGCAAGCACAAGAGAATGCTAAAAAGCAAGGGAGTGAATAACTGTCTAAGCTGAAAAGATCGGTTTCAGAGCTGACATGCAATTTTTTTTTATTATAATCTTATTTAGGATGGTAACTAATGGATAGAAGAATGTTTTTAAACAGCAGTTTGGTAGCCGGGGCATCAGTTGCAGGTATTGGATCTCAGGGATTAGCAGCCGAGGGAAAGAAAATTACTATCCTGGGGATTTCATGCAGTCCTCGTAAAGGAATGACAACGGCAACTGGAATCAAGGTCGCATTGAAAGCGGCTGAGGCGTTCAGCAGCAATATCAAGACAGAATTCATTGATTTGGGAGGGATCACTTTTTCAGGCTGGACAGGTTCCTCTTCTACAATAGAAGATGACTTCGACAGGCAGGTTCTTTCCAAGCTTAAAGATGCTTCAGTTGGTGGACTGATTATCGGTTCACCTGTATATTTTCGTAATCCAAGTTCTGTTTGCATGGCATTTATGGAACGGATGGCTGTTCTGAGAAAGCCCAAACTCCTATTGGCTAACAAGGCGGTGGGAACACTCGCTGTGGGAGGTTCTCGCAATGGTGGTCAGGAGATGGTTATTCAGCAGATTCAGACATCCATGCTATGTCATGAAGTCGTCATTGTTGGCGGAAAGCCCAGTGCTCATCAGGGAGCGACTCTATGGAATGCTTATAAAGATGATATCATGAAGGATGAATTCGGAATTGACAGTGCTCGTAAACTGGGGCTTCGGGTAGCTGAGGCTGCATTAAAGCTATCTAATCGGGAGTGAGGAGATTTGCATAGTATAGGCAAACCTCGATAGTTTAAGATATACTTCTTCGCCTCGCCCATCATTTATCGTGTTATTATAACTTGCACAAAAGATACATTTGACAAAATAGCAAAAATAGAGTTTAATTTGCATCAGCCAATAAGCTTATTGGATTTTAATTTACCTATCAGGAGATTTTAATATGCCAAAACGGCAAGACATTCACAAAGTAATTATCATCGGTTCAGGCCCCATCATTATTGGTCAAGCATGTGAATTTGACTATTCTGGCACTCAAGCTTGTAAAGCCCTTCGCAAGTTAGGATACCAAATCGTTTTGGTTAATTCGAATCCTGCTACGATTATGACAGATCCTGAAATGGCTGATGTGACATATATTGAGCCATTAAATTTGCAAACTCTGACTAAGATCATTGAAAAGGAAAGGCCTGATGCTCTTTTGCCTAATCTTGGCGGTCAAACAGCTCTGAACCTATCTCTGGAGTTGGCAAAAGCAGGTGTACTTGACAAATATGATGTAAAAGTAATTGGGGTTCAGCTCGATGCTATCGAACGTGGTGAAGACAGGATTGAATTCAAAAAGACGATGGATAGCTTAGGTATTGAAATGGCACAGAGCAAACCAGCGTTCAATGTTGAAGAAGCCGAAAAGATTGCACAAAAGCTTGGTTACCCTGTGGTTATTCGTCCTGCTTATACAATGGGAGGTACTGGTGGTGGCCTTGTGTATAATGTTGACGAGTTGAGAAAGATTTCAGCCAGGGGACTGTCGGCAAGTATGGTCAACCAGATTCTTGTCGAAGAATCTGTCCTGGGATGGGAAGAATTGGAATTGGAGGTTGTAAGGGATGCAAAGGGACAGAAAATAACCGTATGTTTTATCGAAAACGTTGATGCGATGGGAGTTCATACTGGTGACTCATATTGCACAGCTCCAATGTTGACTATAAGCGAAGAATTACAACATAGACTCCAGAAATATTCTTATGATATTGTTGAAGCCATAGGTGTAATAGGCGGCACGAATGTCCAATTCGCTCATGACCCTAAAACGGATAGAGTGGTTGTTATTGAGATTAATCCAAGGACATCACGTTCATCAGCACTAGCTTCAAAAGCGACAGGATTCCCTATCGCATTAGTCTCCTCAATGTTAGCAGGTGGTCTTACTCTCGATGAAATCCCGTACTGGCGCGAAGGTACTCTCGACAAATACACTCCCTGGGGAGAGTATATTGTAGTTAAATTTGCCCGCTGGGCATTTGAGAAGTTCAAAGGCTCTCAGGATAAACTTGGAACACAAATGCGGGCAGTTGGTGAAGTAATGAGCATTGGCAAAAATTATAAAGAGGCATTCCTTAAAGCTATTCGTTCTTTGGAAAATGGCAGATACGGACTTGGCTTTGCCAAAAATTTCAATAAACTCCCGCTTGATGAATTGCTGATACTGGTCAGCACTGCAACAAGCGAACGCCAGTTTATTATGTATGAAGCAATTC